>JADHYC010000066.1 GCA_016782645.1 Fidelibacterota bacterium
TTACGTGATAGCCAATCACGCTGAGCAGGATCATTCCGGAGCCATCCCCGGAATTCTTGAAAAATATTCCAGCGCCAGGGTCGTAACAAATGAAAAATGTAAGAAAATGTTGATCGATCTATTGCAGATTCCGGAAGATAAGTTTTTAGTCGTGAATGATTGGGATACCTTATCACTTGGTAATAAGACTTTACAGTTTGTTATGATGCCCTGGGTTCACTGGCCGGAAACCATGGTGACATATCTCCGGGAAGACCGTATTCTTTTTTCATGTGATTTTTTCGGGGCTCATTTTGCCTCCAGTGAATTATTTGTAAAGAATGAAGTAAAAGTTTATGAATCCGCCAAACGTTACTATGCGGAAATTATGATGCCGTTCAGAAAAAAGATAATCGGAAATCTGGAAAAACTGAAAGATATTGAAATTGATATGATCGCGCCGAGCCACGGTCAGGTTTATGATAAACCGGAATTGATCCTGGATGCTTACAAGGACTGGACATCCGATAATGTTAAAAATGAAGTTGTCATACCCTATGTTTCTATGCATGGAAGCACTCAAAAAATAGTAGAATATCTGATCGATTCCTTAACAGAAAGAGACATTGTGGTCAAACCATTTAACCTGACTGTTACCGATATTGGTGAGCTGGCAATTGCACTGGTTGACGCGGCGACGATAGTGATTGGTTCACCGATTGTGTTTACAGGTCCGCATCCATCGGCTGTTTACGCAGCGTATCTGGCAAATGCGTTAAGACCAAAAGTTAGGTTCGCGACTGTTATCGGCTCCTATGGTTGGGGTGGTAAAATGGCAGATCAGATTATCGGTATGCTTGGAAATTTAAAAGTGGAATTACTGTCACCGGTTATTATCAAAGGCTATCCCCAAGATGCCGATTATCAAAGTCTTGATAAGTTGGCAGATGAGATTTTAATAAAACATGAATCAATAAAATTAGCAGGAGATTAAAATGTCAACGTTTAATTCAAGTGAAATTTACCAGTTTGCAATTAAAATTGAAGAAAATGGTGAAAAGTTTTACCGGCAGATGGTTACAAAATTGCCGGATAAAAAAGTCAAGGAGCTCTTTACTTTTTTAGCCGATGAAGAGGTTCAACATAAAGCCACTTTCAGCACAATGTTATCAAAATTTGAAGATTACAAACCGGTGGAAAGTTATCCCGGCGAATATTTTGCCTACTTAAAAGCCTATGCCGATAATCTTGTCTTTGGTTTCGGGAAATTTGATGAAGATATTGCCAATATTGAAAATGCGGAATCAGCGCTTCAATTCGCAATTGGGAAAGAATTGGATACGATAATGTATTATCAGGAGATGAAGAACCTGGTGTCTGAGAGTGAAAGAAAGCGTATCAATGCGATAATCGAAGAAGAACGAAGGCATGTTGTAAAATTATCGGAACTTAAAAGGTCCTTATAAAAAAATTAATACACTGGAGGTCAAAAATGACTGAGAAGTTGCGGGTCTATAAATGTGAGATTTGTGGCAATATCGTAAGTGTTCTACACGCTGCCGTGGGAATCCTGGTATGCTGCGGTCAGCCAATGACATTAATGGCGGAAAAGTCTGAGGATTCAGCCGTTGAAAAACATGTTCCTTTCATTATCAAAGAAGATGACAAAGTAACTGTAAAAGTCGGTGAAAATACAGCCCATCCGATGGAAGAGAAGCACTATATCGAATGGATTGAATTGCAGGTTGACGGTAAATCATATTATCAGTTTTTGAAACCAGGCGATAAACCGGAAGCGATTTTTTGCGTTGCTGGCGATGAAATGACCGCTCGTGAATATTGTAATGTTCACGGACTCTGGAAGAGCTGAGGACGGCAAAATAGTATCTCCAAAAAGATGCTATTATGAACCGAAATAATTTTGGTGGTGTTAAAAGAGAGAAGGCATTCATCATGAAGAAGTACCCTCATGCCGGGCTGACATTTAATGCGATTGACCGGATTGATTTAACCCCTTCAGGGTTAGTGAGATTGGGCCCTGCTCATGTCAACCGGTTTTACCGGATGTTATTCATGTTAATCCCCTTGCGGGGATTGTATGAAAGGGATAAAAGGATCACAGATTGCGCAGGGATTCGTCTTGCGTTATAAGCTAAGAATATGTGAATGACAATTATCCTGAAAGGATTAAACATGAAAGGTAGAAAAACAGCAAACCTCAAACCCTGAAAGGGTTTAATAAGATGTCAACTTACACTCAGATTTTATACCATATTTCTCAACAAAGAAACGTAAAAAAAGTCTTTCTCAGGAAAATGATGAAATGCTGTATCGCTATATATGGGGAATCATAAAGAATAAAAACTGCCACCTCTATAGAATAAATGGCGTTGCAGATCATATCCATATTGCCACCCATTTGCATCCTTCTATTGCTCTGGCGGATTTCATCAAAGATATAAAGGTTGCCAGTTCCGTCTGGATTAAAAAAGAAGATGTTTTTCCTGAGTTTGATAAATGGCAGATTGGGTATGCTGCTTTTACGTATTCTATAGATTCAAAGAATAATTTAATAGAATATGTAAAAAGCCAGAAGGAACATCATAGAAAAGTGAGTTTTAAAGAGGAACTACGAAACCTTTTGATCGAACATGGTATTGATTTTGACGAGAAATATCTGGACTGATTCAACCCCTCTAGGGTTAGTGAGATTGGGTTCTGCTTAGGTCAACCGGCTTCACCGGATGTTATTCATTAATGGCGCAAAAGACTGAGGATTCAGCCGTTGAAAAACATATTCCTTTCATTATCAAAGAAGAAGGCAAAGTAACTGTGAAAGTCGGCGAAAATACAGCCCATCCGATGGAAGAACGCCATTATATTGAATGGATTGAATTGCAGGTTGACGGTAAATCATATTATCGGTTTTTGAAACCCGGCGATAAACCGGAAGTGGTTTTTTGCGTTGCAGGCGATGAAATGATCGCTCGTGAATATTGTAATGTTCATGGACTCTGGAAGAGTTAATCGGATAATTTCGGTAAAGTTTACGAAATTTTATTTCTGAAAAGGTTGGAGAAATCCCTTAAGGAGAATAGTATATTGAACCAGAGAACAATCCGATTCATCGTGTGACATAACGATTAGCATCAGCGGTTAAAGGGCTAAGACGCACTGACCGTCAACTATTTAAAACAACGTTATACGAAGCAACGGGCTTAACTGATTAGTAATACTGCCCTTCAATCTGCTACATGCTTTTGTTAGTTGGACATTTTCTTATTTTTTTAATGACTAACCAAAAAATTGATGAAATAATGTCTTGTTCCTATCATCTAGAAAATGCGAATACTTTTCAAAATATTGTCTTGCTTTATCATGTCTCCTAAATTGTAAGCAAAGTTTGAAAATATAATGAAACATCGCTTGTGGTTCTCTTCTTCTTTTTTTATCCAATCTGCAATTTTTTAAAAATTCATCAAATACCTGAAAACATTTTTCTGGATTTTGGTTTTTTGTATATACATGAACAAGCTCTGCCATTGCATAACAATTCATAGAATTGATACTTAAAATCTCTAGTAGAATTTTTTCAGCCTCATCATATTTGCCTTTATGCTGATAAATCTTGGCCAGTTCCGTGCGGGCGTGTAAATCGTTTTTATCAAGACTGAGCAAATCCATGAGAATTTTTTCAGCCTTATCATATTTACCTTTATGCTGATAAATCTTGGCCAGTTCCGTGCGGGGATGAAGCTGTTTCTTATCGATGGCCAAACTTTCCATGAGAATTTTTTCAGCCTTATCATATTTACCTTGATGCTGATAAATCTTGGCCAGTTCCGTGCGGGCTTGTAAATCGTTTTTATCAAGACTGAGCAAATCCATGAGAATTTTTTCAGCCTCATCATATTTACCTTGATGCTGATAAATCTTGGCCAGTTCCGTGCGGGGATGAAGCTGTTTTTCATCAATGGCTAAACTTTCCATGAGAATTTTTTCAGCCTTATCATATTTGCCTTGATGCTGAAAGATCTTGGCCAGTTCCGTACGGGGATGAAGCTGTTTTTCATCAATGGCTAAACTTTCCATGAGAATATTTTCAGCCTTATCATATTTGCCTTGATGCTGATAAATCTTGGCCAGTTCCGTGCGGGGATGAAGCTGTTTTTCATCAATGGCTAAACTTTCCATGAGAATATTTTCAGCCTTATCATATTTGCCTTGCTGCTGAAAGATCTTGGCCAGTTCCGTACGGGCATGCAAACTTTTAGGCTCAAGATTTAGTAAGTCTTTCAATTCTGTCTCAGCTTCTTCAATTTTGCCTTGCTGCTGATAAATCTTGGCCAATTCCGTACGGGAGTTTAAATCATTTTTATTGATCTCAAGGCATTCCCTTAAATGTTTTTCAGCCTCATCATATTTGCCTTGCTGCTGATAAATCTTTGCCAGTTCCGTACGGGAATTTAGATCATTTATATTGATTTCAAGGCATTCCCACAAAATTTTTTCAGCCTCATCATATTTGCATTGATGCTGATAAATCTTTGCCAGTTCCGTGCGGGCGTGTAAATTGTTTTTATCAAGACCAATCAAATCCATAAGAATATTTTCAGCCTTATCATATTTGCCTTGATGCTGAAAGATCTTGGCCAGTTCCGTACGGGCATGTAAACTTTTAGGATCAAGATTTAGTAAGTCTTTCAATTCTGTCTCAGCTTCTTCAATTTTGCCTTGCTGCTGATAAATCTTGGCCAATTCCGTACGGGCATGCAAACTTTTAGGCTCAAGATTTATTAAGTCTTTCAATTCTGTCTCAGCTTCTTCAATTTTGCCTTGCTGCTGATAAATCTTGGCCAATTCCGTACGGGAATTTAGATCATCTGGTTTGATCTCTATGCATTCCATGAGAACTTTTTCAGCCTCATCATATTTGCCTTTATGCTGATAAATCTTGGCCAGTTCCGTGCGGGCGTGGAGATTTTTGGGATCAATAGACAATAAATCTAAGAGAACATCTTGTGCTTCATTCCATCGATTCTGCTTTTGATAAATTTTACTTAACTCTGTTCTACATTTTAATTCACAATTATTTTTTTCAATATATTTTTCTAGTAAACTAATTTGTCGTTCATCATCGAGAATTTTGGATAAATGAGATTTTTGGAATTCCTTGTGTTTGTAAATCCAAATTACTAAATCTTTATCAAATTCGGTTTCTATCTTATTTAAAAATTCATCAAATAAGTCTAAAGACATCCTTTTTATATTATCGGAATCATTTAAATACCAGGTTGCAATCGTTTCATGACGAAGAAATAGATGATCCCGTCTCATATAAATAGGATGGTTATAACTCTCGCTAATTAATTTAATAATTGTTCGACGATTCACATCCTTTAAGAATTTTATGCAGAAATCGATCGGTAAGCTAAAACCGAATTGGTAAAACGTAGCAATAATTAGATAGAGTTCATTGAGTCTCGGCTCTCTTTCTTTTGTATATTTTTCCCAATCTACCCAATCAAAAATAAATTTGATGCCTGTTCGTTTCACTATTTCTTTAATAACCGCAAATGTGGATTCTGATAAACTTTTTCGTTTATCTTGAAAATAGATACGTTTTGCATCGTTTCTTAAATATTCAGGTACATCATAATTGATCTGAAATAATGAAAACAATTTATTAAAAATACGTTCTTTTAAATTTTGAGCAACATAATTAATTTCATAAACCTGATTAAAATTGTTTTCGAATTCAATTTTATCTTCAAAATTTTCGTATCGAAATTCTCTCTCAGCAATAATTATAACTAAACCATATTTTCTAAAAGCTGAAATTAATTTAGGAGTGGATTGAATTAATTCATCTTCGAAAAGAGATGGATTATCCAATAAAAACAAAAAAGGTTTTGGGGATTCGTCAAATTGCAGTTGACTTTCAATATCGATTAAAATTTCTTTATTGAAATTCTCTAAAATAATAACATTGTATTCAGAACAGCATCTCTTAGCTATGTGATATAAATATGTTGATTTCCCTTCACCACCCCTTGAAATAATTTTTATCAAAGAATACTGATTTTTGAGACATTCTTCTAAAATGGTGAAAAATTGATAATCTATTTTATCATTGATCACATAGAAATCGTTTGCCACGACATCCTTTAATCTGACAGGAGAAGAATCAGTATTTGTGTAATATAAGAATAAACGATCTTCTTCGGATTGCTGTTTTATTGTTTCCCAAAAATCTGAATTTGATATTTTAAAGTCAGCATATTTTATCCGTAGTTGTTCTTTTTCCATTAGAAATTTCTGAAAACGCTCAACCTCTTTGCGAAGCCTATCGAGCTCTGTCTGAGATATTTTAAATTGGATTTCAAGAATATTATTTAGATTTATAATAGATTCGTTAGGATTTCTTAGTAATTCATTGGTAAATGCAGTTTTGAAATAGGAAAATATTTCATTTGAAATAGTTAATATTTGATTTTCATCATCATGATAAAAGCCACTAAAAATGGCAAATTGAAGTGCTAATTTTTGTCCATCGATAAATTTTTCACCTGATTTAAACTTATTATGCTCTTCTTCTCCGATATCACCTCTTAATAATGCTTCAAAACGATTTCGATCTAATTCCATGCCTCTTTCCTTACTAAAATAGACTATCGTATTATCAATAGCGCTTTTTAGAGGATCACGAAATTTCCAATATAATTTTTTCCCTGTAGCATATAAAATTGATGCTATCAAACTATCAGATATTCCATTCACCATAAAAATATCTCAATTGTGTTTATTCAACTAACATATGTTTATCCAACCATACCTCACCAACACATAGTTTCTCTATAAACAAACATTCAATCCGGTTTTGCAGAGCTCGATCCATTTGAAACAACTTTAACATATAATTATTTTATTGTCAAGTCCAAATTTATCAATGGAAAGTTGTCAATGGAACAGAAGGTGAAATTGATATTTTTGTCTTTAATTTGGTATAGTACTTTGATGTTAGGACTTATAATGAAATTTTTCCCTTTTGGATAAAGACTTCGAAATTTCAAAAGGGTTTTTAAATCATAGGAATCGGGATTGATTTTACATTCCAAAGTATGGACTTCTTGTCCATCATGAATAATAAAATCTATTTCTTTGTTTGATTTATCGCGCCAATAATAAAGATTTTTTTCATTGAAAAATACTCTTAAAGTATCAAGAACAAGATGTTCCCACAAAAGTCCACGATCATCCTCACGAATAGTTTCCCATCCTTTCAAAAAAGCAACAAAACCTGTATCAAAGCCATAACACTTCGGTTGTTGAATGATTTCCCTTCGATTACCGCTATGAAAAGGAGGCAACAGAAACAATGCATTAGATATTTTCATCGCTTCAATATGTGATGACACTGTAGGACGACTTAGACCGCTGTGTTTGGCTAAATTTGTATAAGATAATAGCCCCCCGCTTTGAAGCAGTATAAGATGAAATAATTTTATAAATCCATCACGATTTCTGATTTTGAATAGTTCCTGTATGTCACGGGCAAAAAAACTGTCAATCCATTCCGAGAAAAATTGAGCATCAATAGTATTGGCAAGTAAAGATTCCGGTAGCCCTCCATAAAGAAAACGATGATCCAAGTCTTTGTTATTAAAAACACTTGCGCATTCGCTCCATAGAACAGGCGGGAGAAACAATGTATATTTTCTTCCAGTCAGTGAATCACGGAATTTTTTAGTTGCAGCCAGAGTTGATGAACCGGTAGCGAGAATTTTTAAATAAGGATAATTATCAGCCGCTATTTTTAAGATCAGACTTGGATCGGCTAAGCGATGAATTTCATCAAATATTACAATAGCATTTTTGGGTTGTAGATCGAAAAATGTTTCGGGATCCTGAAGTCTGCGATTAACAGATGGTAAGTCGCAATTCAAATAAACCGCATCAGGTAACATCTTTGTTAAGGTAGTTTTTCCTGCCCGGCGTACTCCCGTAAGCCAAATTATTGGGCGCTTGTCCCATAGTTGTTTTATTTTTTGAATCCAGAAGGGTCTTTTTTTGTACACTCTGCAACCATACTTTACAAATAGACGTCTAAATGTAAAGTATAGTTGCAAAAAATACAAGTGCTAAAATCAAATTATTTATCTTTTCTCATTAAGGTCTATTTAACAGTTCTCTGTGTCCTTGTGATTAAGACAAAAGATAGAAAAAGCGCTTGCATTATGAACTTATGTGCATTATATTAGTTATGAACTTATGTTCAATTGAAAGGATGTATATGCCGAGACCACAGAAAGAAAGAAAAGTGCTTGAACCACCCAAAATCCAGGGCATGAAACCTGTGGGAGTTCCGATGAGATTCTTAGATCGCGTCTGTCTTTCGCTGGATGAATACGAAGCAATCAGACTGGCGGATTATGACGGATTGGAACATCAACAGGCTGCCGAGGCTATGGGAGTTTCCAGACCAACATTCACCCGCTTGATTGAAAAAGCCCGCAAGAAAGTTGCTGATTCCATAGTTGGCGTTAAAGAACTGGTGATAGAGGGCGGTAATTATTCTTTTACTACTCAGCTGATCCGCTGTCAGGATTGTGGTGAATTCACCCGTTTTGATTTACCCCAAAATGTGGTTGAGCGTTGTACCGATTGTGGCTCAGAAAATGTGGTTTATCTGAATAAATGGTTTCGGGGCGGAAGAGGTCATGGCTATGGCAAGCGCGCTGGCTTTCGTGGCGGTCGTGGCAATTGGTAAAATCAGAAAGGAGGCATCAGATGCCTAGAGGAGACAGAACAGGTCCCAACGGTGCGGGACCGGGAAGTGGCGCCGGTAGAGGAATGGGCAGAGCCGGTGGTCGTGGTAGAATGGGTGGTCCTTTAGCGGCTGGCCCGAGTGGAAATTGTGTATGCCCTGCTTGTGGACACAAAGAATCACATGTTCAGGGACAACCATGTAATCAAAAAAAATGCCCCAAGTGCGGAGCGTTTATGACGAGAAGTAGGTAAAATGATTGAAGATTGATTGTTGAAGGAGAAAAAAACAGCCCTATGCAAAAATCATTAATTCGAAAATTGAAAACAAACAATATTCAATCCAGCGATTTACAGAATAGTGATAAAACAAATAAGTTTCAAACAATCGTCAATAGACAATATTAAATAATCAATTAATAGGAGGTAAATTATGCCTAGAGGAGACAGAACAGGTCCAAATGGAATGGGACCGATGACAGGCAGAGCAGCCGGATTTTGTGCCGGTTATGATCGGCCCGGATTTGCGAATCCCGGACTGGGTGGCGGATATGGAATGGGTCGTGGAATGGGACGTGGATTCAGAGGAGGTTTTGGAAGAGGTTACGGATTTTATCAATCCGCTCCGGTGAATCCTGTTCCCGCTTATTATGGAGTGCCGGTAAACCGGGGAACACCTGTGAAAGGGCAGGAACTTGAAGCGTTAAAGCAACAGGCTTTGAATTATGAACATGGCCTTGAGAAAATTAAGAAGAGAATTGTTGAACTGGAAACTGAATGAAAATAAGTAGTCATAATAATTATCTATGCAGTAATAAGTAACACTTTTTTTTAGAAAGACCAGTAAATGACGAATCAAAAAGATAGAATAACAGAAATCCAGGAACAGGATAGGCGCATTGAACAAAATCTGGAATTGATTAAACACCGCATTGTTGTTTTCAGTGGAAAAGGCGGTGTTGGCAAAAGCACTATTGCGGTCAATCTGGCTTATATGTTATTGCAAGAAAAAATGAAAGTTGGCCTTCTGGATGCCGATATCACGGGTCCGAATATTCCTCAGATGGTTGGATTGAGTGGTTCACCGGAAATGATTGGCGACCGTAAAATCTTGCCGCAGGTAAAAGAAGGCTTACGGGTTATGTCGATTGCGCCGCTGATTCCCAAAGATCAGCCCGTAATCTGGAGAGGTCCTTTACGTTCCGGTACGATTTCTCAGTTTTTGGCTGATGTCTTTTGGGACGAGTTGGATATTTTAATTGCTGATTTACCTCCGGGTACCGGTGATGAAGTGTTAACTGTTTCCCAAAAAATGTTGCCCGGTATGGCGATTATTGTAACCACTCCCCAGGAAGTATCGCTTTTGGATTGTCGCCGGGCGGTGAATATGGCGAAGAAACTCAACATCCCCAAAATCGGTGTCGTGGAAAATATGTCGGGTTTGATTTGCCCGAAGTGCGGCGAGGAAATTGATTTTTTCGGAAAAGGCGGTGGCGAGAAAATGGCTGAAGAGATGAGCGTGGCTTTCTTAGGCCGGGTTCCCATGGAAAAAATCAGCCGTGAATGTGGCGATGCCGGGACTCCCGTGGTGCTAAAATATCCCGAATCAAAAACAGCCCGGGCGTTTACCCGGATTGCCCAAAACGTGATTGAGCTGTTATAGCGAGAGTTGGAGAATATATGAAAATTGCCATAGCCAGCGGCAAGGGTGGTACGGGGAAAACGACTCTTTCCACAAATTTAGCTGCCCTTCTGGCAGAAACTGAAAAGGTGATATTAACAGACCTCGATGTGGAAGAACCAAATTCAGGGCTTTTTATTAAAGGTAATTTGATCCATCAGGAAGAGAAGTTTAAGATGGTCCCCCGGTGGAATTCCGAAAAATGTGCACTCTGCGGCAATTGTCAAAAAGTTTGCAATTTTCATGCAGTGATTCAGATTGTTGATCAAATAATGGTTTTCCCGGAATTGTGTCACAGCTGTTATGCCTGTTCGGAATTGTGTCCGACAAATTCACTGCCGATGATTCCTCAAAAAATGGGGGAACTGCGCGAATATAAACTCGATAATCTAATCTTTATTGAAAGCAGGTTGGATATTGGGCAGGAGCAGGCTGTTCCGTTGATTGCCCAAACCAAGAAGTACGTGGATGGAAAATCTTCAGATGAAATAATCAAACTCTATGATTCACCTCCGGGAACTTCCTGTCCTGTGATTGAAGCCAGCAAGGATGCGGATTTCGTGATACTGGTTACCGAACCAACTCCTTTTGGGTTACACGATCTGAAATTGGCTGTTGAAACTATGCGGGAACTTGATAAGAAGTTTGGTGTGGTTGTGAATAGATATGGAATCGGAAATGATGATGTGATTAAATATTGTCGAGTGGAAAATATTCCGATAATTGCTACAATACCCAATAGCCGAAGGATAGCCGAGCTCTACTCCGGAGGAATATTACTTTATCCTGAAGTTCCCGAATTTAAGGAATCTCTGTTACAAATCATCGATTTCATCAGAGGAAATATTTCAGGAGACGAGTTGTGAAGGAGATAGTTGTTATTTCGGGAAAAGGCGGAACAGGTAAAACCTCTATTACAGCATCATTTGCCTATTTGGATGGAAGGGAAATTGTAGTTGCCGATTGCGATGTCGATGCAGCCGATTTGCATTTATTGATGCGGCCCGATTTCGCAATATCAGAAAATTTCTACAGCGGTGTGATTGCGAATATAGATCAGAATGCTTGTACTAAATGTGATAAATGCGCTGAAGTTTGCCGGTTTGATGCAATACCGGTTATAAATAAGCAATATATTGTACAGCCTCTTGATTGCGAAGGATGTGGATATTGTGCCAGAGTGTGTCCGGTAGATGCGATAACTATGGAAGAGCAGAATGTAGGAGATTGGTATATTTCAACCACGAAAGTTGGCAGTGCAATGGTGCACGCTAAGCTGGGAATCGGCGCGGAAAATTCAGGCAAATTAGTTGCTAAAGTAAAAAATGAAGCAAAGAAAATTGCCGAAGAACAGGGCAAAAAATATGTACTTGTCGATGGATCTCCCGGCATCGGCTGCCCGGTAGTTTCATCACTATCCGGCGCAAATTTTGTGGTGTTGGTAACTGAACCTACAGTTTCCGGTATTCACGATCTGAAAAGAGTTTATGAATTGGTCAGGAAATTTGGAATAAAAACTGGTTGTATTATTAACAAAGCCGATTTAAATAATGCGGTTGAAAAGGAAATTTTAAAATTTTTATCTGAGAACGATATTAATTACATAGCCAGTTTGCCTTATGATGAAACTTTTACCAAAGCGATGACCAAAGGAAAAACAATTATGGAGTATGGTGGTGGTAGTATCCCGAGAATTATAGAAGAGAGTTGGGATAAAATTAAAGAGTTGGCTTAATAATTATAGAAATGGAGGAAACATGAAAATAGTGTTTACAACAAAAGGTTCAGAATGGGAGTCAAAAATTGATCCGCGATTCGGCAGAACGGAATATTTTTTAATTTATGATGAAGAATGTGATGAATTATCTTCTTTTGACAACCGGGCGATTAACGATGTCGCTCATGGCGCAGGGCCCCAGACAGCTCAAAAACTTTTCGAATTTAAACCCGATGTTCTGATCACGGGTAACGGTCCCGGTGGAAATGCCGCCCGGGTACTGAGAGGCGCCAATATCAAAATTTTTGTCGGCGCCGGAGAAATGACTGCAAAAGCAGCCTTTGATGCTTATAAAAAAGGTGAATTGAAGGAATTTTAATTTGTGAATAATGATATTTGCAAATGGTATCCGGTATGTCCGATGATATGGTTTTTTAAGAACGGCAAACTTGATGAAAAATGGGTTAATGATTATTGCTTTGGTGACTGGAAAAAATGCGTTCGTTACGAAATGGAGGAAGACGGGAAATATCATCCTGATAATATGCTACCCGATGAGAAGATAGATGAGAGATTACAATATTGACAATAAGCCGGAACCGTTGGAATTCTTGTTTACAAAATACAAGGTCAGTTTTTCCAATATTCACAAAGTGGTTACCGGCGCCAAATATACGGCATTACTTCTAAAAAATGGAAATATTGGTGTATGCGCTAATTTTGGCAATAGAATCGAGGACAATCCTGGAAAATATTCTAAACTTGATTTAAAAAATATTTCCCATAGAATTTTTTTGACTGCTTACTTTAACGCGCTATTAAACTGCACTAATGACTCCAAAAAAAGTGGCGATATATTCGATATTGTCGATTTCCGAAAATATAAAAACATTGTAATGATAGGTCTTTTTAAACCGATAGTTCGAAAATTTGAAGAAGAAAATATATCTCTTTCCGTGTTCGATTATCTAAAAGATGATTCGGTTTTAATTTCAGGTTCGAAAAAGTCAGATTATTTGAAAAAAAGCGATGCCGTGATTCTTTCTTCCACAACAATTTTTAATAACACATTTAAAGAGATTATTAAAAATTCGAAAGAACGGTGTGATATTTTTCTATTGGGTCCATCATCGATTATGAGCAGGGAAATTTTTGATTATTGGGATGTAAAGATTATTTTTGGAACTGTTTTTGAAAAAAATGATGAAAGAATCCTGGATATTATTAAAAATGGTGGAGGCACAAAATATTTTCAGCCTTATGGAAGAAAAGTATATTTGGAAAATGTGAGTGACGGATGAAAACTTATCTTGATTGCCTGCCCTGTTTTTTACAACAAACGTTCAGGGCGGGGCGAATTACCACGGATGACGAGAAAATTTACTACCGATCAAGAAATATCGACAATGTGTAATCATATTTGTCTTTCAGTATCGAAGCGGGATAAGTTTATTAATGCAATTAAAGAAAATGGATATGAGTGTATAATTTTGAAACGTGAGATGTCCGATCTTGTTTTTATCAAAGACAAATCCGGAAATCTTTTTGAAATAAAAGAAGAGGAAA
>JADHYC010000016.1 GCA_016782645.1 Fidelibacterota bacterium
GCAAAATAAACGGCTTTATTTTTTACCATTGAATCGATGACATCTTTTCCACGAGGCCCTTTCCCTATCATTCCTTTCAACCCAGCATCCATAAGAATTGGAGAATATGAATCCATTCTATAGCTTGTAGTTGGACCTGCAGAACCGATAGGTTTCCCTGATCTCGCTGGCGCAGGACCCACAAAATAAATGACTTGCCCCTTTATATCAAACGGTAATTCTTTCCCCTCTTTGATGAGCTCAACTAATCGTTTATGAGCTGCATCGCGTGCTGTATAAATTGTTCCGCTAATTAATACTTTATCCCCAACATTTAGCTTTTCCAACTCTTCAGTTTTCAACGGTGTATTCAAGTGTATAACGTTTACCATTTTAGACTCCATTATTTTCTATTTATATTTATTAAGATACTTTAGTTAAATCTGTCAAAGTATTACATGACTTTGGTACCAATTGTCGACACTGGAATTGACTCAAGTCTCGATTCTGTTCCAACCATCAACCCCTTTAATACTATTGAATTACAGTACTTTTATGACGATGGCAATGGCACTGTACATTAACAGCAATAGGCATTGAAGCAATGTGACAGGGTTTACTTAAAATCTGCACAGCCAAAGCTGTTGTCCTGCCACCGAGTCCCTGCGGTCCAATACCAAGCTTATTAATTCGCTCTAATATCTCATCCTCTACAACCGCCCATTTTGGATCGGGACTCTTTTCCGTAAGCGGTCTAAGCAGAGATTTTTTTGCTAGAAGTGCGCTTTGTTCAAAACTTCCACCAAGCCCAACACCAACAACGACAGGAGGGCAGGGATTACCACCGGATCTTTTTATCCTATCTATAACAAAGTCTTTCACTCCTTCGATTCCATCTGCAGCTTTCATCATTTTGACTTCACTCATATTCTCAGCACCACCACCTTTTGGAGCAACAGTTATTTTGATGGAATCGCCCGGAACAATATCAGTATATATCAATGCAGGCGTATTATCCTTTGTATTTTTCCTTTCAATAACTGGATCGTCAACCATAGATTTTCGGAGGTATCCATCTATATAACCTTGTCGAACCCCTTCATTGATCGCTTCGTAAAAATCACCACCTACTAGATGTACATCCTGCCCTAATTCTACAAATACAATAGCAACACCTGTATCTTGACAAAGAGGCATTTTCTCCTCAGCAGCTAATTTATGATTCTCAAGTATCAAAGATAAAATATCTATTGCAGTGGAAGATTCCTCTTTTTCCCTATACTCTTTTATTTTTTCAACTACATCATCGTTAACATAATAGTTAGCGTCTATACACAATTTTTTAACTACTGGTGTAACCTTTGAAACATTAATTTCTCTCAAAATATCCTCCTTTTTTAATTCAGTTAAAATATAAAACAGATATATTTTAGAGGCAATTGTCAACCATTGAATTTCAAGATTTAGAACAGTGTAAAAAAACAAATTAAAAACAGGGTTAAAAAACTTGATTATAGAAATACCATCTTATAAATTCACCATTTGTTATGAAGATTCGACTTAAATCATTAAAAGAAGGCCACCAAATATTAGAATATTCCTCATCAAGGAGTGATCTTAATCTTACAGATAATTATTTTAACAGCCCAATTATCGTAACTCTCTCAATAAATAAAGGCTCCACTGAAATAAGTATAAACGGTGAAATTCAGACAATATTAGATCTTGAATGTGATCGATGTTTATCTCTCTTTCAACAAACTCTTAAATCTTCATTTAAAATAATTTTAAGCCAAATAGATATAGATGCAATGAATTGTGATGAAAATATAATTTCCTTTTCTTCAAATACAAGTGAAGTGGACATCCTACCTCAAATAAGAGATGCATTGATTTTAAATATACCTCTTAAAAAATTATGTCGCAAATCTTGTAAAGGTCTGTGTCCAAAATGTGGTGCAAACCTCAATATAGAAAAATGTAAATGTGATACTACCTCTATAGACCCCAGATGGGAACCATTAAAAAATGTTTTAATCAACATTAAGGAGGAATAATAAATTGGCATTACCTAAACGAAAACTATCAAAATCAAGAAGAAACAAACGAAGAACTCATTGGAAATTAACTGCTCCAACTGTTGTTAAATGCCCTCAATGCAATGAACCGAAGCTGCCTCATAGGGCTTGTCCCAATTGCGGATATTACAAAGGACGACCTGTTGTCTCAGCAAAAGAGAAATAAAGTATTTTTACTGAACAAAGCCATGCTAAATGGAACAAAAATAATTTCTCTCTTGGATTATTTTTCAATGAATTTTATATGTTTTTATTTATATTTTAGTATCTAATTCTAAATCAAAACTATATATTAGCAAATAAGTAATGAAGGTACATTTTGAATAAATTAAGAACTACAATTACTGCTATAGGTAAATATACTCCTAAGCGCATTTTAGCCAATCCCGAACTTGAAAAAATGGTTGATACCACCGATGAATGGATTCGCACTCGAACCGGAGTCATAGAAAGACATATTGTCGAAAAAGGAGAAGCAACATCAGATATGGGAGCAGCAGCATTTGAAGATATGAAAAATCGATTCAGCGTTGACCCACTAGATATTGATCTAATAATAGTAGCGACTGTAACACCAGATATGTTCTTTCCATCAACTGCAGCTATAATCCAACATAGTATCGGAGCAAAAAATGCCTGGGGTTTTGATCTATCCGCAGCGTGTTCCGGTTTTTTATACGCTCTTGTTGCGGGTTTACAATTTATTGAAACAGGTCAACATCAGAAAGTGCTTATATTTGGAGCAGACACAATGAGCAGTATTACTGATTATACAGACCGTAATACATGTGTATTATTCGGAGATGCTGCTAGTGTAGTGCTCCTTGAATCAACAAAAGGTAACGACGATTCAGGTATTATAGACTCTATCGTTAAAATGGATGGAGCAGGACAAAAATATCTATATATGGCAGGTGGTGGCAGTAAAAACCCACCTACACATGAAACAATAGATAAGAAAATGCACTATTTATATCAGGAAGGGAGACCTGTTTTCAAATTCGCTGTAAGTAAAATGGTAGAGACTGCAACCGAAATTCTTGAACGCAACTCATTAACCGGTCAGGATATTACTCTTTTTGTACCACACCAAGCTAATATACGTATCATTAATGCATGCGCAAGCAAACTCAAGCTAAAAGATGAACAGGTGATGCGAAATATTGATAAATATGCAAATACAACAGCAGCAACTATTCCACTCGGTCTAATCGAAGCAATGGATGAAAAAAGGATAAAAAAGGGAGACATAATACTTCTCACAGCTTTTGGTGGTGGCTTTACATGGGGAAGTATTCTCTTAAGATGGGGATTCAACTATGGGTAAAACTGCTTTCGTTTTTCCAGGACAGGCTTCTCAATTCGTTGGGATGGGATTAGACTTTTATAATAGAAGTACCATTGCTATAAAGTTTTATGACTACGCAGAAGGAATTTTTGATTTCCCATTAAAAGAATGTTCGTTTTATGGACCTTTAAAAAATCTAACAGAAACAAAAGTAACCCAGCCAGCAATCTTTGTTCATTCTCTGATAGTTTTTGAAGAACTTAAAGCAAAGGGCTGCGTACCTGATATGGTAGCAGGCCATAGCCTTGGCGAATATTCTGCATTGGCTGCGGCGGAAACACTTTCTTTTGAAGACGGCTTAGAAATGGTTAAAATTCGTTCGGAACAGATGCAGATTGCTTCACAAAATCACGATGGTACTATGGCGGCAATTGTCGGCCTGAGCTATGATAAAGTAAAAGAAGTTTTAAATACGTCCGGCTTTTCTGGGGTATGCGAAATTGCCAATTACAATTCTCCTACACAAATAGTTATCAGTGGAGAACCTCATGCAGTCCAACCAGTTATGCTCGAATTGAAAAATGCCGGCGCAAAAATGGCAATTGAACTTTCAGTAGGTGGAGCATTTCACTCAGCTCTTATGAACGAAGCAAGAGAAAAATTAAAAGAAGCACTTGATTCTACCGCCTTTAATTCACCAAAATTTCCGATTTATTCAAACGTTACAGGAACATCCACAAAGGATCCAACTGAAATAAAAGATAGATTATATCAACAGCTAACTTCACCAGTATTATGGATGGATACAATTCAAAACATGATAATAGATGGCGTTGATTTTTTCCTCGAAGTAGGTCCTGGAAAAGTTCTACAGGGACTTATCAAAAGAATAGCAAACGATATTAAAATACAAGGAGTTTCAAACTTCGAAGATCTGAAGAATTTTCAATGGAAATAGATTTTAACGACAAAGTAATAATTGTAACAGGCTCCGGAAGAGGAATTGGCAGAGAAATAGCTGAATCCTTTACTAAAAATGGAGCCACTGTTATAATATCCGATTACAGCACTGAATCTTTAATAGAAGCGGAAAATTTATTTAAAACTAAAGGGTATTCATTCAAGGCAATTCCATGTGATGTAACAAATAGGGAAGATGTACAAAACCTAATAGACTTAACTTATAAAGAATTCGGAAAGATCGATGTTCTAATTAACAACGCAGGAATTACTAAAGATAATCTAATTTTAAGAATGAAAGATGAACAATGGGATTCCGTAATTGAAACCAATTTAAAGGGTGTTTTCTTAACAACCCGTGCATCAATAAAATATTTTTTGAAGCAAAGATATGGAAAAATTATCAACATAAGTTCGGTCGTCGGTATAACTGGAAATATCGGTCAATCTAATTATTCTGCAAGCAAAGCGGGAATTATTGGTTTTTCAAAATCAATCGCTCGAGAATTAGCCATCAGAAACATTACAGTAAATATTGTTGCACCGGGCTTTATAGATACTCCAATGACATCTGTTTTACCTGATGGGGTAAAAGAGAACTTTATAAAAAAAATCCCCTTAAAACGTATGGGGACACCAACAGATATTGCGAACATAGTGCTATTTATAGCATCACCATTAGCAGATTATATAACAGGTCAAGTTATAAATGTTGACGGTGGAATGGTAATGTAAAACATATTGGGAGGATAAAATGGGGCATTTTGAAAAAATCCAAGAAATCGTAGCTGACAAATTGGGTGTAGAAAAATCTAAAATCAGCATGGAAGCTTCCTTTATAGATGATTTAGGCGCTGATTCTCTGGATACAGTTGAGCTCATTATGAAAATGGAGGAAGATTTTAACATTGAAATTCCAGATGAAGATGCTGAAAATCTTCGAACTGTTGGCGATGTCGTTAAATACCTCGATTCCAAAATAGAAAAATAGATAAGATTTTTCTATGGAAAAAAGAGTTGTTGTAACCGGGTTGGGCATCATTTCCCCTATCGGAAATGATGTTCCAACCTTTTGGGAAAACCTCCTTAACGGCGTTAGCGGGGTAGGTATAATCAAAGCCTTTGATACTGAAGGTCTTCCGACAAGGATATCTGCAGAAATTCCAGATTTCGATCCTTTAAATTACTTTAGCAATAAAGAATCCAAACGGATGGATCGTGTTGCAATGCTCGGTATTGCAGCTGCTCAGGAAGCAATAGAAGATTCAGACTTATTAAAATCAAGTTACAACTCGGAACGAGTAGGAGTAATTACAGGATCCGGAATCGGAGGAATTAATACATTTGAAACTCAGCACGAATTATTCTTAAAAAAGGGAAGACGATTTGTTAGCCCGTTTTATATTCCAATGATGATTCCTGATATCATCGCAGGTTATATTTCAATACGCTGGGAATTTTTAGGTCCCAACTATTCGGTTTCTTCCGCTTGTGCTTCATCATCTCATACAATTGGAATCGCTTATCAGCATATTCGCTCTGGAGATGCGGATGTTATGATTACTGGCGGTGCTGAATCCAGTATTACTCCTCTTTCCTTAGCTGGGTTTACGAACATGAAAGCTCTTTCAAAAAGGAATGATGAACCGGAAAAAGCAAGCAGACCTTTTGATCTTAAAAGGGATGGATTCATAATGGGCGAAGGTGCCGGGATTATTGTTTTAGAGGAGTTGGAATATGCCCGTAGGAGAGGAGCAAATATCTACGGTGAAATTATAGGCTACGGTTTTTCTGCTGACGGTTACCATATAACAGCACCTCATCCTGAAGGAAAAGGAGCTTCTTTATCTATGGAATCCGCAATCCGAATGTCTAATTTGCCTAAAGAAGCCTTTGGATATATCAATGCGCACGGAACATCAACCCTATTTAACGATAAATATGAAACTATTGCAATTAAATCTGTATTTGGGAAACTGGCAAATAAGATTAATATAAGTTCAACTAAATCAATGACCGGACATCTATTGGGTGCAGCGGGAGGTGTCGAATTTATCTCCTTAATATTATCTCTGAAAAATCAGGAAATCCCTCCAACTATTAATTATGAATTTCCTGACCCTGAATGTGACCTCAATTATACACCAAATAAATCACAGAGAAAAGATTTTATTGCGGGATTAAGCAATAATTTTGGTTTTGGTGGTCACAACGCAGTTCTAGCGGCTAAAAGATTTGAGTCTTAACTAACCTTGGTATTTACAATAATAAAACGTCTTTTTAAATCTCCATCTGATATTGAGAAAAAATTGGGGTATGTTTTTAGAAACCGTCAACTTTTAACAATTGCGCTCACCCATCGTTCTAAAACCAAAGATAATCATAAATCCTATGAGCGGTTAGAATTTCTCGGAGACTCTATCCTTGAATTAATAATCTCTGAGTATTTATATAAAAAATATCCAAAAAAATCAGAGGGGGAACTAACTCTCTTACGCTCAATTATAGTAAACAAAGATTCTTTATATGAAGTGGGCTCAAGTTTCAATCTTCAACAGCATTGTATCGTTGATAGAAGCTTGAACTTAAACAACTCATCCACTTTGAAAACACTTATATCCAGTATGATAGAATCTATAATTGGTGCTGTATACCTCGACCGTGGTCTGAATGCTGCTAGTTCTCTTGTGCATAAATGGATTATTAAAACAGTCAAAGAGGAAGATTACATTTCCAAATTCAACTATAAAGGTCAACTCTTTGAGATTTGCCAAAAGAATGGAAAGAATTTACCACAATTTAAAACGGAAAAAATTTCAGGCCCTGATCATGCCAGAACCTATACTGTATCGGTTTATTTAGCAAAAGAAAAATTGGGAACTGGAAAAGGCTCTACTAAAAGATCGGCAGAAGAAAGATCCGCAAAAGAAGCACTTATAAAATTATCAACTAATCTGAATAATTCACAAGCAAATGATAAAAGCAGATTAAGTATTTAAAATAGTGTTACTTATGACCCTTGACTGCAGTTGAGTCAATTTATATTGGATTCTCCTTCTAAAGTAAAAATTTGATCACGAAGTTTAGCAGCAAGTTCATAATTTTCTTCGTCTACTGCCTTTTGAAGGTTGAATTTTAATTCAAATAAATGATTTAATCTCTTTATTTCAGGAATTTCATCTTCCATCTCTTCGCTTTTCTTCAGTTTCTCATGAGAAATCTGTCCTGCCTCTCTCATCACTTTTTCTGCTACATATATAGGAGCTCCCATTCGGAGAGCCAATGCCATGGCATCACTTGGGCGAGAATCTACTTCGATTAATTTACCTCTATCCTTTTTTTGTATAAGGACCTTGGCATAAAATGTCCCGCCAACGAGATTACTAATAATAATTTCCCGAATTGTAAGATCTAAATTCATCATTACATCAGTGAAAAGATCATGTATCATTGGACGTGGCATCTCAACTTTTTCCAGAGCAAGAGCAATAGCCTGCGCCTCAAATACGCCGACAATTATTGGAAGCTGGCGACTACCTTTAACTTCTTTCAATATAACTGCATATCCCTTACTAGGAGGGTAATACATTATCTTTTCTATCTGTACTCTAATCATATCATTTATTACAGCATAATCAGGCTAAAATATAATAAATAACTAAACACTCTCTGCCAAAGATTTTTTCAAAATATCAATCTTTCTCACAGGAGTTGGATCAGTTTTATAGCTTATTGCCAGATACCAGGAAACAAAATCACCCAGATATATTAATGAAAACCATCTGGTTAAGCGAGAGATTCCTTTTGATTTAATTTCCAGTATCTTTGCCGGAAAAGGTTTACCATCAGTATCATTCTCCAGCAATTGTTTTGTGACATGTCGACGAAGAGCAATTCTTTTTGAATCCTCATTATCTATTAGAAAAATTACGGATATCCTTTTATAAACATCAATTAGGTTTTCCCATCCAACAATTTCATTATGATTCATCTCTGGAATTGCATTATAGTAGGCAAGGATTTTCCCATTTTCTGATAACTGAGTCGTCCAACGGTGAGCTATCATTACTGTTGAATCTGCTACGCCATATATCACAGGAATTGTACCACACAATTCTTGAGCTAAATTATACGCTTTATTAGGAATTTTATCCGGATGATGAGCCGCGGCAATCTCCTCAAGGTAACTTATAGTTTCATTGACATCATTCAAATGGTCAGATAAGGTTAACCCTAATTTTGAAAGAGAAAGCAGTAACGGAACAAATATAAAGCCAAAAGCCGTTCTTGGAGGAAACCCGGTTGGTATCTTAATATGTTTATGAATACCTGCTCTTGTAGATGAAATTTTATTAAAAATTCTTTCAAGCTCTCCACCACTTGAAATTCCAAGTAAATTGGTTTTCCTCTCAATTCCTTGACTCAAACAAGATAATGTCTCTTCAGTATTTCCTGAATAACTTACAAGAATCATTAATGTTTTTTCATTTACATAATCAGGTATAGAATAATTTCTTACAACTTCCATCGGTATGGATAGCTCATCCCTGAGTAAATTTTTAATAAAATCACCGCAAATAGCTGATCCACCCATACCACAATAAACTATATTGTCAATTGAACCTGAAATATCAGGCAGTTCAACCTCTTTAGCTATTTCTAAAGCCTCTTTCATCTGATTATGAAAATCGAGTATAATATCCAGCATTTTCGATTCATCAACATCATAGTTAAATTTTTCCATAAATAGCTCCCAACTCTATATTAATTGTTTTTTCAACTAACTACAATACATCAAGCTCATAGAAATATGTCATCGTTCAAAGTTGCGATTCCTACATTTCGTGTTGTAGAATTTATACATCATACTTCCAAATATTTAGTACCCTTATCATTTCATCACCTTTTATCCAACGCCCATCTTATAAACTAACATTATATTCTTACATATTATCTCTTTATTTAACTTCTGCATTATCAGGTTCCACATTCATTTTATAAAATTTATTCAACATAGTATAAATTTCAAGAGTATTATCTGCACTTAATACCTTTTCAGCAATTAATTCAGCCTCCCGAATACTAATATTTCTGATTACTTCAGTAACTTGCTGAATAGCACTGGAACTAACACTAACAGACCTGATTCCTACAGCTACTAATCCTATAAGTGCATAAGGATCAGACCCCATTTCACCGCAGACATTTACAGGTATTTGAGACCTTTTTGCCGATTCTACAATTTTACTTATTGCCTGAAACATTACTGGGTGATAATGATTTTTTATCAGGCTACTTTTCCGTTCTGATCCAATTAAAAACAATGAAAGATCATTTGTCCCTATACTGAAAAAATCTACTTCACGAGCAAGATCATCCAAAATTTCCATAACATCTTTTGTCTCGATCATTGCACCCAGATTGATTTCTTCACTAAAAGCTGTTCCCTCTTCACGCAACTCTATTTGAACATCTCTCAGTATTTCTTTACACTTCAGCACCTCATCAACACTCGAAACCATTGGCAACATTATCTGAATTGAGCCATGCACACTGGAACGCAGGAAGGCACGTAATTGGGAATTCAATAAAGATGGATTTTCGAGACAAAAACTTATCCCACCCCAATCGTCAAAAAGTTGATCTTGATGAAACATCTCAAGATCAAGCATTTCGATAAATTTATCTCTACCAAAATCGAAGGTCCTGAAAGTTACAGGTAAACCATTCATATTCTTAATAACTTTAGAATATGCTTCAAATTGATCATCCTCATCAAGTATTGAATTACTTTCAATACATTGATATTCAGTTCTAAAAAGCCCGATACCTTGAACAATTGATGGCTCTATTGATTCTACTTCACTTAAAAAACCTGCATTCAGTAATATATGAAATGGTAAACCATCTCGGGATTCATGAACGGCTTGACCTCTTAATGATTTCTTTATACTTATTGAAAACTGCTTGGCGTGTTTTTCATATTCTTTCATAACGTTCTTATTTGCATCCAATATAATTTTTTCTTCATCTGCATCAAGAATAACCTGCTCGCTACTTTTAATTTTATCAATTTCCAATACATTTGATAAATACGGAATTCTAAAAGCTCTTGCAAGAATACCGGAATGAGAATCAAACCCACCAATTTCGGTAATAATTCCAATCGCATTTACGTGATGAATATGGATCATATCAGATGGAGAAACCCTCTTACTAACAAAAATTGATGGCTCTGTTAAATCAGGAGCAGTGTATTGCTTTTCAGCAGAAAGATGATGAATAACCCTTTTTTTAACATCTCTGAGATCTATATAACGCTCTTTATGATAAATATATAATGTCTTTTCCAGTGTTTCTTCATATTGAGTCATTATATCAAAATATGCCCATGTTACATTTTTCTGCTCCTCCTGAACTACCGCCTCAACCTCTTTTATTACTTCTTCGTCAGTTAATGCCATTAATTGAGCGTCAATCATTTTTGCATGTACTTCATCCAGATGAACCAGTACCAGTTCTCTTAAACGACTCAATTCACTTGCAGCTTTAGTTGTAGCCCTTTTCAAACGTACAAGTTCACCATCTCTCTCTTCTGGTTTTATATAATTCTTTGGAATAGGAAATTTATATCGCTCAAAGTAATAAATTGGTCCTATTGCAACACCAGGAGAAATTTTAACACCTTTTATAATCTTCATATTTATCCCAGATTAAATTTATTCTTAGTAAGAGCTACCAATTTTTCTATAGCCTCCTTTTCATCATTACCATCAGCTTCTATAGTAATCTCAGCACCTGGCTCAACTGCTAAAATTAATAATCCAAGAATACTCTTCGCATTTACTCTGACTCCATTATAAATAACAAATATATCCGACTTAAATTTAGTAGCTTGAGTTACAAAGACAGTTGCTGGTCTAGTATGAAGCCCGTATTTGTTAATAATTATAACAGTCTGCTGAACCATATCACGATTGACGATAAGATATTATTTCTACAAGAGATTCAAGATCCTTTTGTGCCTTTTGAGGTAGAACTTTCAAGCATGATTTTGCCTGACCTAAAAGTGTATTTATAAGATTCCTAGACTTTTCGATACACTCCCTTTTTTTAAACTCCTTTAGAATTGTTTCTCTATTATTGGCATTCTTTCGAAGAAAAGATATGAAGTTTTCCTTTTCTTCGTCTGTTATACCAGAAATAGCTTCGATCATTAGGTAGGTCTTTTTCCCAGCAAAAATATCACTTCCCAGACTTTTACCCATTTTCTGTTCATCAGAGATAATTTCAAGCAAATCATCCTGAATCTGAAATGCTTTCCCAAGTTCCTTACCAAAGAGAAACATTTCATCAACGACCTTTTGATCACTATCAGCAACCATAGCACCTAATTGGCAGGATAATCCTAAAAGCCTTCCGGTCTTTTTTCCAACCATTTCTAAATATTCACCACTATCTACATTATCTCTTCCCTCAAATTCCATATCCAGAGATTGGCCTTCACAAATTTCCAACATTGCTTTACTAAATTCAGAACCCATTTGAGGAACATTTGGAGAATCCGTCTGCATTAAAGTTTTAAACGCAATAGACATCAAAGCATCTCCTAAAAGGATTGCCGTATTAACATCCCATTTGACATGCACGGTTGGCATACCTCTTCGATGAGTATCATTGTCCATTATATCATCATGTACCAGAGTAAAAGTATGTAAAATTTCAACAGAAAGAGCTGCCGGAATTAACTTTGCATGATCTGCTCCAAGCCCCTCGCCAACAAGAAATACAAGAATTGGTCTTATTCGTTTACCATGGGCATCCAGAGTGTATTTCATTGGATTATATAGGCTTTTAGGAACTTCAGGAAAGGATAAATTTCCAAGACGATCATTAATTTCCTCTCTCCATCCCTCCAATTTTTCTTCAATCTGAGATTTCATATCATATTTACCTAAAAGTATTTACTACTAAACCTTGAAAGGCAGGTTTTAGATCAACCTGTATTCTCTACAAAACTTCATATATCTTTCCTTTTTTCGTAGATAATTCTTCCTATTTATATCGAGATTTCCCCAAACTCCTTCAATTTGTTCAAGACAAGATCACGAATTTCATCCAATCTCTCTTCAGTTTTTGCTTCGAACCTCGTTACAATCACCGGCTGAGTATTTGAAGCACGCACTAATCCCCAACCATCTCCAAATTTAATCCGAACACCATCAACATCAATACATTCATAATTAGATTTAAAAAAGTCTGTCGCCTTTTTGGCAATCTCGAATTTAACTGCGTCATTTTCACACTCCAACCGCATTTCCGGAGTAGAATAGTAGTGCGGTAAATGACTCATTTTTTCAGAAAGGGATTCGGAAGATCGTGAAACCATTTGCGCAAGACGTGCTGCGACGTAAATTGCATCATCATATCCGAAATAATCATCTGCAAAGAACAGGTGCCCACTCATTTCTCCAGCAAACGGAACTTTCATCTCTTTCATTTTCTGTTTAATGAGCGAATGTCCCGTTTTCCACATTAAAGGTTTTCCACCTTTTTTCACAATAACCTCTTCCAGCGCCTGAGAACACTTCACATCAAAAATCACCGTTTCTTCTTTTGTAAGAACCTCGTCAAGAAACAGTATCATAATATAATCAGCCCAGATAATCTCGCCTTCATTATCTATCACTCCGATCCGGTCTGCGTCGCCATCAAAAGCAACTCCAAAATCGTAGCTGCCCTTTTTCACTTCCTTAATTAATTCCTTAAGATTCTTTTTAACAGTGGGGTCAGGGTGATGATTTGGAAAAGAACCATCTACATCGCAATAAAGTTCTGTCACTTTACAACCCAATTTTGAAAATATCTCGGGAGCAGCTAAACATGCTGTTGCATTACCACAATCCACCGCTATTTTTACCGGGCATTCTATCTTTATCTTAGAAACTATCATATTTTTATAATCATCAAGTATCTCTTTTCGATCCAATTTACCATTACCTGTTTCAAAATTCTCTTGTTCTATTAGTCTCTTGATATATTGTATCTCTTTACCATAGACAGCTTTCTTATTATAAGATAACTTAAAACCATTCATATCGGGAGGATTGTGGCTTCCTGTAATTTGCACTGCTCCATCTATGGGCAAAACAAACATACTATAGTAATTTGCAGGCGTCGGAACTATACCCACGTCTATAACATTAACACCCGTCGAAAGAACTCCTCTGGCAAATACTTCTATCAGATGTGGAGTTGAAAGTCTAACATCACCACTCAGTGAAATTGTTTTTCCACCCTTCTCTTTAACAAACGAGCCAAATCCTTGTCCTAAAAGTTCTACAACATCATCCTGGAAATCATTTTTAACTACTCCACGGATATCATACTCACGAAAAATATAGGGGTTCATTCTTTCTCTCCTCATAATGCTATTTTACCTAAAACCACAGGATGTTTAGCTCCTGTAACATTCGGAACATTTCCTGCCTGTCCCCATATAGTATGCGCAGCAAGAATTGCAAAAGCAAAAGCTTCTTTAGCATCTATGTTAATTCCATAATCATCAGCTCTGGAAATTTTTACTCCACAAAATATATCCTTTAAATGCTGCATAATTACCGGATTATTTGTTCCTCCACCACTGACGATAATTTCATCAAGAGGGTACTTTTCAGCAAAAAATTGTTCATAGTTAGAATAGATAGCCTCAACAGTAAAGCGAGTAAGAGTAGCCACAAAATCACAGAGATTTTCTTTGTTTAGATGATAAGATTTGATCATCTCTTCAACAAAGTGATCACCAAACACCTCACGACCAGTTGACTTTGGTATTGGAGACTTTATATAAGGGTGTTTCATAAGATTATTTAAAATATCTTCACGTATTTTACCCTTTTCAGCTAATTTTCCGTCTTTATCAAATGTCATTTCCCCATCAGTAACAATGAAAGTAGCTGCATCAATTAATGCAACACCCGGTCCGGTATCAAGAGCATAAATATCATCTATAGATTTTGTGCTTTTTGGAACAATTGTAAAATTTGCGATTCCGCCAATATTCAAGATAAGAAATGTTCGCCCGTAATCTTTAAATAATAAATAATCCATATAAGGAACCAATGGCGCTCCTGAACCACCAGCTGCCACATCCCGTACACGAAAATCCGATACAACCGGAACTTTAAACTCTTCGGCTAATACAGATGCCTCTCCAATCTGAAGTGTTGAATCTCCATGAATGTGCCAGATTGTTTGTCCGTGTGATCCAATTAAATCTATATCAGACATTGAAAGATTATTTTCAGCAAGAAACACTTTTATCATCTCAGTCCATTTTCGGGTAATTTCAAAGTTAGCATGACAAATCTTCTTTGAAGTTCCAGATAAACTACCCATTAAAAAATTTTTAAAAATCTTTGAATACGGATAAGATGAGAAATAAATGATTGATGCTTTTACATCGGTTGATATTCTTTTTACTTCGGAAAGACACACATCGAGCCCATCCATCGATGTACCCGACATCAAGCCTAAAACATTCAACGTGTTTTCCTTATAAAGTTTTAATAGAGATTTCATTGTATTTTCACCATAAAGAATACAAAGTATCTTTTTATTTTATTTCATCCAATTTGCTAACAGAAAAACTATCTCTACAGAAAAATACTATATGAAACCTACTATGAACCACAATAGCCAATTTAATCATTTCTACGGTCACTTAATTTATATCCATTTCTTACACAATTATACCTAGCGTTCTCTGCCTCATAAAGATCCTTTATAGAAGTCCTCCGTGACCGTTGGGACGAACTCTGTCTCGAAGAGACCCCTTTGGGGCGTTTATTTCACTCATCAAAAGCAAACCTGACAAAACCGTTATGTTCTTTGATCAATCTTCGAGCCTCTTCTAAAGATACGCTTTTTTTAACCATCACAACCGCTTCTTTTACATGCTTACCAGCAGCCATGAGTGCCTGATACCCTTCTTCATAAGAAATGCCTGTTAATTCAGAAATAATACGAGAACCTCTATCAACCAACTTAGAATTTATTGCTTGATGGTCAATCATGTAATTTCCATAAACCTTACCCATCTTTATCATTGCAGTAGTTGTAATCATATTTAATACCATCTTGGTTGCCGTACCTGCTTTCAAACGAGTAGAACCGGTAATAAGTTCAGGTCCGACAAGTACCTCAATAATCACATCGGCATCAACACCAAGATCCTCTTTTGGAGTACATGTAAAAAATATCGTCTTACAACCTATAGATCGCGCATACTTTAAACCTCCGTGAACATAAGGAGTTGTACCCCCTGTCGCAATTCCCATTAATACATCTCTGCTTTTCAATTTCATTTTTTTACAATCAATAACCCCATTCTCCGGATCATCTTCCGCACCTTCTACTGCTCTTCGGAGCGCTCCATAACCACCTGCGATCATACCCTTTACCATACTCGGTGGAACGGAAAATGTTGGGGGACATTCGCTGGCATCCAGAACACCCAATCTACCGCTTGTACCGGCTCCTATATAGCGAAGATGACCGCCATTTTTAAATGCTGTATATACAATATCTGCAGCTGCAGTAATTTGCGGTATCGCTTTTTTAACTACTAAATGAACGGTTCCATCTTCATCATTCATTAATTCGATAATATTCTTCGTAGATAAAGTATCAATTAAAGTGCTTTTAGGATTGATTTTCTCGGTTAAAATATTACTTCGATTAAGCAATTTTTCCATATTTCTCTCTATATAAATTCAAACTCAAATTATTTAAATAACCAATACAACAAACACTGTATAAAATAGATAAATCTGGCTATTTATGAAAGGAAGTAATAATGCTATAAAGGGAATCTATTTAAAATTGACTGCCTTTTACGACAAGCGAGCAATAATTTGGAATTCTACTATTTAATATAGCTATCCAACCATTCAAAAACCGTCTTATGCCAGAACCTGCTGTTTTGCGGTTTTTGCACCCAATGCCCTTCATCCGGGAAAATGACTAATTTCGCTGGAACATCCATTCGTCGCAATGCTGTAAAAGCCATAAGTCCCTCGCCAAAATCTAAACGATAATCCTGTTCACCATGTATAACCAGCATTGGGGTTTTGAAATTCTGGACAAAATTGTGCGGCGACCATTTTTTATAATATTCATCGCTCTCCCAATAGGTGCCCCCGAATTCCCACTCGGGAAACCAGAGTTCTTCGGTAGTCAACAATTTTGCATAAAGATTAAATGTGCCGTCATGGTTAATCAAACATTTGAATGGATATTTAAATTCGTCCATGTGTCCTTCTATCCAATTAACCATATATCCGCCATAAGATGCACCTGCAGCAGCAATTTTATCTTTATCAATGAACTTATATTTTTCAATAACATATTTTTGACCAGCAACCAGGTCTTCAAAAACTTTTCCACCCCAGTCTTTTGATATCTCATTAGTTAATTTCTGACCATAACCTGTGCTTCCTCGAGGATTTGTTAAAACCATAACATAGCCCTGAGCTGCCCACATCTGGACATTCCAACGATAATGCCAACCATCATGCCAGGCGCCCTGTGGACCGCCATGAATCATATAAACCATAGGATATTTTCCCCTCTTATCAAAATTCGGTGGCTTAATTATGAAACCGTGAATTTCTGTGCCATCTTTACTATTAAAAGTGAAATCCTCAGCCGGATTCATCTCGATATTAACCAAAATATCTTTATTAAAAAAAGTGATCTGCTTTGATTTCCCGGTTTTAGTAGAAGCTAACCAGACCTCAAAAGGAGTAGTTGTAGTTTGATGAATATAAGCGAATGTCTGACCATCGGGACTTATTGTTATGGATTTATTGTATCCATCTTTTATCAGAGTTTTAATCTTACCGGTTTTTATATCCATCCGTTTAATTTTATAACGTCCCTTTTCATCAATCTGCATCAGGATATTTTCCCCATCAGGCATCCATTGATAAGAAGCAATATTTATATCTTCACCAGCTGTGAGATTAGTGAATTTACCTGTTTTCATATCCTTTAAAATCAAATCTTTTTTATCTGCTTCAAATCCTTCTCTCTTCATAGAGAGAAATGAAAGATACTTTCCGTCAGGTGAAAATTGAGGTGACGTATCGTTCCCTTTAAAATTCCGGTCTTTACACTTTGTCGTAATTAAGGTAGTCTTCCCTCCAGTAACTGGAACCGACCAAATATCATTATTTGTACTAATCGCTATAACCTTTTCGTGATTACTTGTAAAGATTAATTCCTTTCCATCGGGCGAAAACGTAAATCCACTGCTAAGAGCAATAGGCGGTGCATCATAATCACCTGGAGTTACATCAACGATTTCGTGTGTATCAATTGTCATTACAAAAATATGAGAACGTTTATGATCCCACCACGTTTCCCAATGCCTAAATAATAGTTCATCGTAAACTCTTGCTTTTACAGCACTCTTTTCTTTTTCGCTATCACGTTTCTCAACGCAATCCTGGTCTTTGCAATCTGGATAAACTCTCGAAGTAAAAGCAATCTTTTTCCCATTATTAGACCAGACGAAACTTCCAGCACCAGAATAATGCATAGTGAGCTGCTGGGGCTCCCCTCCAGCCATTGACATCAGCCAAATCTGAGTTTTACCTGAGCGTGATGATAAAAAAGCCAAACTCTTTCCATCAGGTGTCCACATTGGAGACCAACTCGAGCTGGAGTGGGTCGTAAGTTGCATTAAATTCGAGCCATCTGGTGCTACAATCCATATATCTGTATGACCACTGTTACTTACTTCGTCCATTGTTTTAATACTGAAAGCTATCCATTTCCCGTCAGGTGAAAATCTCGGGTCGAATAAGCGTTTACATGCAAGCATATCATCAAAAGTCATTGCTCGTTTTGCTGCCCCTTGAAGAAATACAGCACTTACTAAAAGAATTGATATTACAAACATTGCTTGAAATTTCATCTTTTCTCCTATAGCTTAGTTTTTACCATAATAATCTAAAGAACATTGAAAATTTGTATTACCCTTCTCCCTCTATACTGCCTACTATCAATTGTCAACTACCACTCATTATTTATCATTTCTTCACTGCTGAAATAATTTCTTTATAAATCTTACTTCCTTCTTTCAAAGTACGCTGTTGTGTTTTATAATTTACATGATACAAACCAAACCGCTTATCGAATCCTTCTGCCCATTCAAAATTATCCATAAGCGACCAATAAAAATAACCTCGGACATCAATCCCATCAGCAATTGCTTCATTAGCAGCATCAATATGATCCAAAATATACTTTTCACGCAAATCATTGGCGTCATTTGCAAGACCATTCTCGGTTATATAAATGGGTACTCCTAAAACGTTTAACATTTTAATAGCATGATATAAACCCTGAGGATACACAGCCCATCCCATATCAGTTTCGGGAAGTTTTTTATCTGGAAATATTTTGAACTTTTGTTCTGATCTCAAATCAAGTTTACAGAGATTTTGCGTATAATAATTCAATCCAACCCAGTCTAACGTATTTTCCAGACGAGGGTAATTCTCCTCATAAGAAACGATACCCGGCATTTTAAAAATAAATTTACCCGTTTGAATTGCCTCAAGAGTGGATTGATTAAATGTTCTATCAATTATTTTACATACATACCAGTCCGGAACGAACCATCTTCTTGCGGGATCAAATATTTCAATACTTTTTATAATTCCTACTCTACATGGAACTCCATCACCATCGGCATCAAATCTATCAATATCATGAAGAGCGTGAAAAGCCTCCGCATGTGCTTTAAGAATATTGAAAAATACACGTGCAGCAAGAGAAACATCTCTCTTTCCCGGAGGAAATATACCATTTAACCATCCAAGAGTAGAATAAACAGTGGGTTCATTTATAGTTCCCCAATAATCAACCCAGTGACCTAAAGTCTCACCTACTTTGTAAACATATTCAGTGAAATATTGAATCGTATCCGGATTCTCAAAACCACCTTTATTCCATATCCATATCGGATTAGTAAAATGGTGAAGAGTCACAAATGGAACAATTTTTTCCTGTTTCAGAGTTTCGCATACTTCCTGATAATGTTCGAGTGCTGACTTGTCCCATTTCCCAGGCTCAGGCTCGATCTTACTCCATTCTAAAGAAAATCGAAAAGCATTACATCCCAGGTCCTTTAACAGCTTGAAATCTTCTTTATAACGATTCCAATGATCAGATGCTTTACCTACTCTCTGTCCATCTTTAATTCTCGGCATCCCATTTTCATTATACGCAGTCTCCCATAACACCCAGTCGTTATTAGTACATCCACCTTCTACCTGGTGTGCAGACGTTGCAGATCCCCATAGAAAATTAGAAGGAAACTTGAACCTGTCTATTGAGATATTTTCAACACTCCATTTAACTTTTGTACTTCTATAATTACACCAAAAAGTGATGATAATTAAAAAAAGTATTAAAACAACTAAAAGGTTAACCAAGCTTATTTTTCTTTGTGTTTAACAATTATATAGAGAATATTTTGATTGTAAATTTATTGTATTTCCATATTTTACATTAGTAAAAATAATCGCTTTTCTCGTCTAAACTATCCAAAGTTAAAATATTAAAGTTTGTAACAAAGGGCAAGTAAAACTGGTTATGTCAATTTATAATTTTATAACTTTAAAAACATAGATTTTTTTCTAATCTCCTATTTATTCGGCTCATTATTTTTCAATCTCTTACTGAATCACATATCCGGCGAAATTATAACTCTAGGAGCTTCAGAACCACCTATTTTAATTAACTCTTCCATAGGATTCTCTCTCAGTCGTAAAAATTTAAAGCCCAGGAAATAAGGCTTCATAGAAAGTAATTGTTTTTCTTTCCTAAACAACCGCAAAGATTTAGTTCTACTCAATTTGGCGTTATATTCTTCTATCCTTTTATTCCTTTTCTCAATCTTTTTATTATATTCCTGTCGTTGCTTATTATATTTATCTGCATCACGATATAAATCCATAATCGGATATTCTTTAACTTCTGGATAAGTGGAATGAATAAAATTAACCGTTCCATCATTACTAATACTAATCAAACCTACATGCCCAACCCACTTCCCACTTGTATCCCCACGAACGATATTAACAAAATCTCCGGTATGCAACTTACTTACTACTTCAGGAAGCAATTCATATGGAATATAAGACCACTCTAATGTATCAACAGGAATATCCTGTCCAACTCTCCACTTTTTGAAAAACTTTGCTTTATCTATTATCATAGTATCTTTCACCGCTTTTCCTTCAGCAAGTTTCTCGGTAATATCCTCTACCAGCCACGAATTGTTTCTATCCCAATCATAAACCGTATAATGATTGCGAGTAAGTAATCCAATTTCTCCATTTTTATATCGAATTCTCTGCAACAGCGCCATGAAACTACGCCAATCATGAGATAATGCCATGGCATAAACATGTTCGCAAAAAACCACACAATCGCTCTTTTTAATCGAATACAAAGGCTGATAATCATAAATCTCAAATGGAAATTCACCAAGTAAATATATTTTATAAGGTTGTCCTAAAAATTTACGTGCAATGTGCTGAATACGCTTATGAAGATTTGGCTCAACTTCACAAAAGTAGGATAAATATTTATCTATTTCTTTCTCATTAAATTTATAAAGCTGAACTGTTTTCATTCTTTTCAAATCTTTTAATTCTATTCCCTTATGCCTTGCTATTTCTAAATCATATTCTGTTAATTCAATTCCTCTTATTCCTGGTCTTATAATTGAACAACTCTCAAGAACTAAAAAACATAAAAATATTAAAAAGTGTATTTTATTACAGATATTCTTATCAGACATCATTTTTTACTCCATAAAAAACTCAATTCATATCTTTTACCAAAAGGTAAAAACCTTTGAAATATAGCGCTTTTTTCAAGAATATTTGAAACTTTAACATTGTCAAAAAGTATTACAACCAATAGTTTATTAAAAACAGGACAACTTTTTTAAGAAAACCAAGGTCTTAACAACTGAAATCTTTTTCTTTTTGAAACGCAATCTGGAGAAAAAATGAAGGCTCTAAAAATATTAGTTCTCATTTTCATCATATTCACAGTTACACTTGGAAAATCAAAAGGGCTTGCTTATTTATCTGCAATTGATGAAAAAGTCATTACAGCAGTTAGAAAGAATGCTGGTTCCATACATATCGATGGTAATATTTCCGAAGAAATCTGGAAATCAGCTCCAGAAGGCAATGGCTTTATTCAACGCAATCCAGATGAAGGTAAACCTGCTACTGAACCAACTAAATTTCGAGTGCTATACGACAACCGTAATCTGTATGTATGCGTTCATGCTATTGATTCAGAACCCGAAAAAATAAAAGGCATCTTAACTCGAAAAGACCAATATTCACCATCAGACTGGATAAAAATATCTATTGATAGCTACAATGATAATAGAACAGCTTTTGAATTTGGACTAAATCCTCTTGGAGTAAAGTGTGACCTTCTGCGCTTTGATGACGTAAATGAGGATGACAGCTGGGATCCTATATGGTATGGCGCAGCTCATATTGATTCAACCGGCTGGATGGCGGAATTTAAAATTCCACTTAAGGAACTACGCTTCTCTGAAGGTAAAAACCAAATATGGGGATTTCAGATTTACCGCCATATTTCCAGGAAGAATGAAGACCTTTACTGGACATACTGGCCAAAAGAGGAATCAGGATGGGTCTCTCAGTATGGGAAAATCCAGGGTATATCATCTGTACCAAGGCAAAAAAGAATTTACGTTACTCCATATACAAATGGATTTTCTACGATTTCAAAAAATTTAGTTAATGATGTACATCCAGAAAAATATGACTTATCATCCAAATTGGGTGCAGATATCAAATACGGAATTACAAACAATTTAACATTTGATCTTGCACTCAACCCCGATTTTGGACAAGTAGAAGCCGATCCGGGAGATTTAAACCTCACCGCTTTTGAAACATACTTTCCCGAAAAACGCCCATTCTTCATTGAAGGTAGAAATATTTTTAACTTTAATCTCGGTATTGGTGACGGTGATTTATCCCAAAATTCTCTATTTTATTCCAGACGGATCGGTCGCACTCCCCAAAGAAATTTAAATTGGGAAGTTGAGGACGATACGACATGGGTTAATCAGCCAACAATGACTACAATTTTAGGTGCAGGAAAAATTACAGGCAAAACTGAAAATGGTTGGTCTATTGGAATTCTAAATGCCTTAACTAAAGAGGAACATGGAAAATTCCTCTATAAATCAAAGAGCAGTAATAATGAACTTATTGAGCCTTTGACTAACTATTCTGTTGCTCGACTCCAGAAAGATTTCCGAAACGGGCAGACAACTCTCGGTGGTATCTTTACATCTACTTTAAGAAATATTAAAGATGAAGATCTTGAATTTTTAAGAGATTGTGCTATAACTGGAGGAGTTGATTTCAGTCACCTATTCTGGGATAGACACTATATGATTGATGCTGCATTTGCTTTCTCTAACGTTCACGGGAGTAAAGAAGCAATTCACCTAACTCAAGAAAGTTCAATGCGGTATTTTCAGCGTCCTGATGCAAATCATGTTTCTCTAGATACAAACCGAACCTCACTTACCGGATTTTCAAACAAATTAGCATTTGGCAAAATTGCCGGCGGTAATTGGCGTTGGGTAATAGGTTTCATGGGTTCAAGCCCTGAATTTGAGATTAACGACCTGGGTTACATGCGAAACGTCGATCAGTTAATAGAATTTATATGGGTTGCCTATAGGGAACATGAGCCAGGTAAAATATTTCGTCGCTATCAAATCAATTTTAACCAATGGTCAGCATGGAACTATGAAAAGATAAAACTCAGTACAGGTGGGAACTTCAATGGATTTGCACAGTTTTTGAATTACTGGAGTGTTTTCTCAGGTGCAAACATTCAACTACCCGGAATTTCTACAGGGGCACTTCGAGGAGGTCCATCAATTAAAACAACAAAAGGGTGTAACTTCTGGGGAGGTATTGATACTGATAGCCGTAAAATTATACACTGCGGATTTCATTTAAATGGATCATATGATGAAGATGGCTCAAATAGGTTATCATTTTCCCCCTTCATATCATTCAGACCTACAGAAAGTGTAAAATTATTACTTAGCCCTAACTTTAATAAGACATTCGATTGGTGGTCATGGGTAGAATGTATAGAGGATAACAATTATCAAAATCATTATATCTTTGCCGAATTAACTCAGAAACTTATTTCTATGACAATTAGACTTGACTATACTTTAACTCCTAATCTATCAATTCAATTCTACGGTGAACCTTTCCTTACTGCAGGCATTTATGACAACTATAAAGAGGTTGTAGATCAGTACCGACTTTCTGATGATTATCGTAAGCGATTTCGTAATTATGAATCAGATGAACTCACATATTTTGAAGATGATGAGGACTACGGTGTTGATTATAATGGAGATGGCGATTTTGATTATTTCTTTGGCAAGTGTGATTTCAACTTCAAGCAATTCAAGTCGAATTTAGTTATCCGTTGGGAATATCTTCCAGGCTCTATACTCTACCTTGTCTGGGCGCAAGGTTTCAATCACTGGACTTCAAATGGTCAGTTCAATATAAGAAATGATTTGGAAAACCTATTTCAATCTAATCCTGAAAATGTCTTTATGCTAAAATTAAGTTATCTACTAGATATTTAGACGGTCAAGAGTTCATACCATAAATCCCTCCACAAAGGTCTGTTTAATACAGACCTTTTCTATTTGGAGTTCTATGAAAATATATTCACCAGTCATTTGGAACCTGAGTGACTATTTATTGTAATGGAAAATTTTCTTTTAAATTCTTGAGTCCACTTAAGAAATAAAAATATTGGCATTTTCAAGCAATTTACTTGAAGTAAATACAATAAAAAAATTAGCATTTATTAACGTTAACTCGCGGAACCTATGTCATTAGAATCAAGCATTTGTGTTGATCCTGATGATGATAAATTTATAGCCTGCGCACTTGGAGGTAAATGTAATGTGATTATCAGTGGTGATAAGCATCTTCTTAATATATCTCGTTATAAGGACGTTGATATGATAAAACCAAGAGAATTTGTAGAAAATTATTCGAACTCAGATTAAACACTATAAAAAAATTAAAATATAGGCTACTAACAATTCGTTCCACCTAACCCGTCGGCTGCCGGACAGGCAGCAAGAGTTGTTCAATGAATGTGATCTACTGTGTGACCTTTAATTTTTCAATATTTCGTAAATTATTTTTAATTATAATTCGTAAATCCAATCGAGTCTGTGGCGAAGTATAATTCAACGCATTTCCAAAGAACTTATCATATCGTTAATATATATTTCGCATCAGGTAAGAGTATCCTCCTTTAAAATTTGGATTTATGCTATCACATCTAATAAATTTGTCTCGAAGAGACTCCCTTGGGGAAAGTTTAAATTGTGATATTAAAATAGGATAAATAATGTGGTATTTAATAACTCTCATTTCCGGATTTTCTTTTACTACTGCTGATGCATTTTCTAAAAAGGAGTCAAAACGCACTTCTGCTATTATTCTTGCCTGGGTCAGGGAAGCCTATGCACTTCCCTTTCTCTTACCCCTTCTACTTTTCATTAAAATACCTGAATTGGATCAAACATTCTGGATAGCAATTGCTATATGCGTTGTAATGGACTTGATAACGACATTCCTATATATGAAAGCCATCCAGATCGCCCCCCTGTCTTTAACAATACCTTATCTGGGACTGACTCCTCTCTTCCTACTTATCATCCCGACTATTATTCTTGGAGAGACACTCTCCTTTCTTGGAATTATAGGCGTTATTCTAATTTCTACTGGAACTTATGCACTCCAGCTGGATAGAGCAAAATATGGACTGTTTGAGCCTTGGTTGGCAATATTTAAGAATCGCGGTTCTCTTTTTATGTTTCTTATCGCTATTTCGTATTCAATAACAGCAACAGTTGGCAAGATGGCTATTCAACATTCTTCAGCCCTCTTTATGACCATAGTATATTTCTCACTGCTTGCAATAGGATTCACCCCTTTTGTTATAGCTTCAACTAATGGGAAAGTCAAACTACTGGTTAAACATCCATCAAGCTATTTAAAAATTGGCTTTGTAATGGCTATTATGGCAGTAACACATTTCTCAGCTATTGGCATGATTCAGGTAGCTTATATGATCTCAATAAAAAGGTTGAGTCTTCTTTTTGCTATACTTTATGGCTGGTTATGGTTTAAGGAAAAAAATATAAAAGAACGCATTATTGGTGGATTAATTATTATTGCCGGGGCAACATGTATCGCTTTCGCTTAATTTTTACAATTCCGAACCTGAGAATCAGTCTACTTGAAAAATATTTATAAAGAAAAGTTACACAATCTTCTTCCATAAACGACCTCTAATCCACCGTCATGAACACGCTCAATAAAACCACGATGTGGACGGTGCGCCATAAAAATAAACCCTTTTGCATTCAGTAATTGTACAGTCGTTTGAACCGCCTTTAATTCAATGAAAGATTCTCTTGTAACAGGGTAAGAAAAACATTGAAATATATAGAAATTACATCCCTTCATCATAGAAATATCAATCATAGATTCAGCTCTAATACCCTCGGGAAATGTATCTCTGTTTAATCGGACATTTAACCGTACATCATCATATTGGCTTCTATGCACTCTAAGAAAAGCCAATTCACGCAGCCATCCTCCACTAAAAAGATATTCAGGTCCGTCTTTTGTAATTTCCAAAGTTTTTTGTCGATCAGTAACACCAAAACGGAAGCGCGTTTTATTATCACTTGACTCATATATTATTGTAAAGCGGTGATAAGGATCGTCCATTCTCCACTGGATATTCTTTTTATTATCACCCATATCAATCCACTCTTCGCGGATTTTATCAATGAACGGTATGACTCGTTCCATATTATTCCCAATAAAATAGGAAAGCGCACTCCGTTTGCCAATTTCCGGATCAAAGCGTGTCCCTGAGTCCATTTGCACACCCTGTAAAGCAATATATTCATTTACAGTCATAGTAAAATGAAATGTCTTATATTCGCCTGTTTTGATATTAATAATCCTCGAATGATTTGTATCAATAAATGTGACCTCTTTATCAGCATTCTTGAATACTTCTGTAGCAAGAAGTGCATATAATTGTAATCCTCCGCTAACATCTAATAAAATGTCATGCTCCGGATAATCCTTTATTATCTGTTCACATTGCTGGACAAATTCATCAATTCCGTCTTTAATGATTTCACGACTCTCAAATGAAGCCGAAAGCTGACCAGAAATAGCCGACTCAATCTGGAAAACAACTTTTCGTTGATTGCTTGTTCGTAACCAAACAATCACATCTGGCTTCTTTAAAACTGCACCTAAATATCCTTTTATTGGCGAATTATCGACAAGACAAACCTCAAGCAACGGCATATCAAAACTCCAATCTTATTAACATATCCCACTTTTCTTTAACATATTACATACTATCCTATTTATAGTGGAATTTAATAATAAAATTAATTTTTTCAATAATATCTATTTAATCTTGCTTAATCAAACCTAAAACTCTAAGAAATCACTTTCACACCTGTGTCTATATCAAACAACATCAGGTAGCTTTAAACTTCTATAATATTATTTGTAATCGAATTGTTGAAGTGCTTTTTGAATAGTGGGAAAATAATTTGTTTGATCAGCAAAAGTCTTATAAGAAAAAAATACAATGTTGGTATAATCATTAGATAATGCCAGTACTGTTTTAGCCATTGCATCATATCTATTCTGATTATAGACCGCAATACCCATCCATACTTCATCTTGCGGAGCTGATTGTTTTATTTTTTTTGAAATATCCTCAAACCGTTCTGCACTTTTCGTATAGTTCATTGGAATAGCAAAATCTAACCAACTTTTTCTAATCCATGTAACCCAATCCTGGTAAAAGGAATGCTTTGCCTCTATAGGGTCCGGTTTAACAGCAGCACTTAAAAAAATTGGTTTTCGAGTTTCAGTAATAACATCTTTTACTTCGCGAACAAGCTCAGATATCGCATCACAACGGAATTTATTCCAACCATCTATAAGATATTCAAGGCTATGTTTTTCCCAACCTGAAAAGAATGACTTATTTGAAATTGATAACAAAATAGGATCAACTCCAGTTTTTTCTTTATAGACTCTTCTTCCGTAAGAATGAAAATCATAAGTACTTTTAGGATAACGAATATAATCAAAGTGAAGACCATCAATATTATAATTCTCAACAAGTTCCTTGAATACTGAAATTAAATAGGTTCGAACTTCTGGAACAAGAGGAGATAAGTAAACCCCCTCAGTTTTATTTGTTTTAAAATCTTTTTTAGTTCTATTAATATCTTTTACTCCATTAGCGTCAATAGAGCACCATTCAGGATGAAGGTTTAATAAATGTCGCTTACTTTCGGGTTTTGCATCTGATGACCATAACAGAAATACATTAACCCACGCATGAACTTTTAAACCCTTTGGATGAGCTTTAGATAAAACATATTTTAAGGGATCAAATTTTTTATCATTAATAGTAGGAGTAAAAGGAACAATATTAGACTTATAATAAGCATCTCCCCGACCTCTTACCTGAACAAATATATCTGTAAAACCATTCCTAACAGCAAAGTCAATCACATCATCAATTTTATCTCTCGATGTTATTTGATCTCGAATTATCCATAATCCCAAATGATCTCCTTGCTGAGCTATAAGAAAATTAGTACATACTAACATTAAAATAAAAAAGGCAGCTAATACAGCCGCCCATTTATTACTCTGACAAAAATTAACCAAACTTAAATCCGCTTTTATTCTTGCTTCTCCTCTTCTACCTTTTCAATTTTCTGTTCTTCCTTTTTAGTTTTACTTTTAGTTGAAGAGAGTTTTTCTGATTTCGACTCATTTTTCTTTGCTGTTTTACTTACTTTCTTCTCTTCTCCAGGCATCTTATAGTCAACAAATTCTATAAGTGAAATAGCGGCACAGTCATTATCACGAAAACCTAGCTTTATGGTTCGTGTATAGCCACCAGCTCTATCAGTATATTGAGGTGAAATATGATCAAAAAGCGTTTTTACAAGTGTTCTATCCTTTAATACCCTGTATGCCAAGCGCCTATGATGAACGGTTCCCTTTTTGCCATAAGTAATTAACCTTTCAACAACTCTACGAAGTTCTTTAGCTTTTGCATCAGTAGTTTTTATTTTACCATGCTGAATTAATGAAGCGGCTAAATTCGACATTAAAGCTTTTCGGTGACTGGATGTCCTTCCAAGTTTAGCTACACGTTTCTGGTGACGCATTTCTGAATACTCCTTAAATAATTATTCATCTTTCTCTAAAAGATATTTATCAACTTCCATTCCAAATTCCAAATTCATCTTTTTCAGTTTGGACATAAGTTCATTAAGTGATTTCCTACCGAAATTTTTAAATTTTAACATTTCAGACTCTTCCCTAGAAACCAGATCGGATATTGTCTTAATATTATTGGCTTTAAGACAATTATAAGAACGAACTGAAAGTTCCATTTCATCAACACTTTTCTTAAGAAGATTCCTGATTTTAATTATATCTTCACTTGGCATATCCTTTGGAAAATCTAGCGGTGTTGACTCCACTTTTGAAAACAGAACAAAATAGCTCTGGAGAAGTTTAGAAGCATAATCAAGTGCTTCTTCAGGGTTAATGCTACCATCAGTCCTAATGTTTAAAGTTAAGCTCTCCAGAACTTCTCGTGCTGTACCAGGAAGATTTTCAACTTTATAAAAAGCTTCTTTAATAGGAGAAAAAATTGAATCGATAAAAATGGTACCAATCGGATAATCTACTGTTTTATTTTTTTCAGATGGTACCCAACCAGTACCACGAGAGATCTTAATCTCAATATTAAAATCGGCTTTTTCGTTCATTGTACAGATACGAAGACCTGGGTTAAGAATCTCAAATTGTGTATTGTCCTTGCCAATATCACCTGCATAAAATTCTCCAGCACCCTTAAGATGTAAATGAACCCTATCTGGTTTAGGATCATTAAGTTTGAATCTTACTTGCTTCAGATTAAGGATTATTTCGGCAACATCTTCTGTAACACCAGGAATAGTGGCAAATTCATGTAAAACGCTATCGATCTTTATAGAAGAAATGGCTGCGCCAGGTATTGATGTAAGTAGTACTCTTCTTAAAGCATTTCCAATAGTTATACCAAAACCTTGATTTAAGGGCTGTATAGTAAATTTCCCAAATGTATCCCCAGATACCTCTCTTACAACTCTTGCTAATATTTGATCCTGAGTGGTCATTTAACTCCTCTTTTTTATTTTGAATAGAGGTCAACGACTAATTGTTCGTTTACATCTATACTCATCTGATCTCTCTCTGGTACTTGTATAAAAATGCCCTGCATCTTTGCCTTATCAAGAATTAACCAAGGAAGATCATGGTCGCCTTGAATCCTTTTCATTGATTCATGTATTGAATCTAATTTCTTACTTTTTTCTCTAATCTGGATAATATCTCCAGCTCTTAACCGATAGGAAGGAATATTCACAATCACACCATTAACCATAAAATGGCGATGACTAACCAACTGGCGACCCATTTTTCGTGATGGGGCGAATCCTAAACGATATACAACATTGTCAAGCCTGCTTTCAAGAAATTTCATCAAATTTGTACCTGTAATACCTTTTTGGTGTGACGCACTTTGAAAATAGCACCTGAATTGTTTTTCAAGAACCCCATACATTCTTTTAATTTTCTGCTTCTCTCGTAGCTGCAAACCATAGTTTGATCTTCTTCTACGATTTGTCTGTCCATGCTGTCCAGGACCATAACTTTTTTTTTCAAAAGAGCATTTAGTACTTACACAGCGTTCGCCCTTTAAAAAAAGTTTCTTGCCCTCACGACGACATATTTTACATACTGGACCTACATATCTTGCCATCTATTATACTCCTAAAATTTATACTCTTCTCCGTTTTGGAGGTCTACAACCATTATGTGGAATTGGCGTAATATCCTTAATAGCAGAAATCTTTAACCCGGCAATATTAAGGGATCTTATAGCTGCCTCCCGACCGGATCCGGGACCCTTTATTCTAACCTCAACACTTCTTAGTCCCAAATCAATTGCTCCTTTGGCAGCTCTTGCTGCGGCTTGTTGAGCTGCAAAAGGCGTATTTTTCCTTGAACCCTTAAATCCAACGGACCCTGCAGAAGCCCATGAAATTACATTTCCAAACATATCAGTTAAAGTAACTACTGTATTATTAAAGGTTGCTTTTATGTTGGCAATACCTTCAGTATCGACCTTGATTTTTTTCTTTTTCCTTAACGATGATCTCGGTGGCAATTTAGAAACCTCCTATATTATTTTTGCTTTTTTCTACTTACTGTTCTTCTTGGTCCCTTTCTTGTACGCGCATTTGTTTTTGTACGTTGTCCTCGAGCGGGTAGTCCTCGTCTGTGTCGAAGTCCTCGGTAACAACCAATATCCATTAGTCGCTTAATATTCATCTGGATTTCGGTTCTTAATGCACCCTCCACTTTCTCGTCATTACTAATGATATTTCTAATATCTCTAATATTATCATCAGATAGGTCTTTCACACGAATCTCAGGATCTACTTTCGCTTCCTCAAGTATTTTAAGAGCAGTTGTTCGACCTATACCAAATATATAAGTCAAGCTTATCTTTACTTTCTTATCTCGTGGTAAATCTACACCCGCAATTCGAGCCAAAATTTCCTCCTAATAGATTCTATCCCTGTCGCTGTTTATGCTTTGGATTAGAACAAATAACTCTAACTACACCTTTACGACGAATTATTTTGCACTTATCACAAATCTTTTTTACTGACGTTCTTACTTTCATAATACATCCATTTTATTTATATCTATAAGTAATTCTCCCTCTTGAAAGATCATAGGGTGATAATTCAAGTGTGACCTTATCTCCAGGCAATATTTTTATAAAATGCATCCTCATTTTACCAGAAACATGTGCTAAAACCTCATGACCATTCTCCAAGACCACTCTAAAAGAAGCATTCGGGAGATTTTCTTTAATTGTCCCATCTATTTTTATTAATTTTTCTTTTGCCATAATATCATACCCTTTCCTTATTTACCATTAGATAAAATAAGTGGACCATCTTCTGTTATGGTTATTGTATGTTCATAATGAGCAGATGGTTTCTTATCAGCAGTTACAACAGTCCAACCATCATCAAGAGTAAACACATTATAAGTACCGACATTAACCATAGGTTCAATAGCAATACACATTCCAGCTTTCAGTGTGGGACCTTTTCCCGGTTCTCCATAATTTGGAACCTCAGGGTGTTCATGAAGTTCTCTTCCAATACCGTGACCAACAAGTACCCTGACCACAGAGAATCCATGACTTTCAACATGAGTTTGAACTGCGTTCCCAATATCGGACAATCTATTACCGGGATTAGCCATTGCAATTCCTTTATACAGGGATTCTTGAGTTATATTCATCAATTTCTTCTTGATAGGTTCAACTTCACCAACAGCATATGTATAAGCAGAATCTCCATAATATCCATTTTTCTCAGCTCCAACATCAATGCTCAGGATCTCACCATCTCTAAGTTCTCTGTTAGAAGGGATACCATGCACAACCTGTTCATCTATGCTAGTACAAATTGTAGCAGGATAGCCATTATACCCCTTAAATGCCGATCTACCCCCCTTGTTGTGAATAAACTCCTCAGCCAATTTATCCAATCTCTTTGTCTTAACTCCGGGCTTTATTTCTTTACCTAACATCTGAAGAGTCTCGTAGACTATTTTATTACTTTCCCAAATTTTATAAATCTCATCTTTTGAACGAATATAAATCATACAAGAATCTTAGCGGCGACGACTTCTCATTTTTCCACTCTTAAGAAATCCATCGTAATGCCTCATTAAAAGATGTGATTCAATTTGCTGTAAAGTATCTAATGCAACACCAACAATAATTAATAAACTAGTTCCCCCAAAAAAGGATGCAAGATCATAGTTTACATCCATAATTTTCATTAATATGTATGGGAAAACTGCAATAAAAGCGAGGAAAACTGAACCTGGGAGTGTTACTTTTGTTAAAATATTATCTATAAATTCTGAGGTTTTCTTTCCGGGACGTATACCAGGAATGAAACCTCCATATTTCTTCATATTATCAGCAACTTCAATAGGATTGAAAGCTATCGCTGTATAAAAATAGGTGAAGAAAACGATAAATAAACCAAAGATACCCCAATAAACAGGAGAATTAATACTAAAAAACCTCATCATTCCTTGAATAATATCACTATTCGGAAAAAACGTCGCTATTGTACTTGGAATGAACATAATTGCCTGAGCAAAAATAATCGGCATGACACCAGCAGTATTTACTCGTAAAGGAATATGTGTAGCTTGACCACCGTATACTTTCCTACCTATTACCCTTTTAGCATATTGTACAGGAATTTTTCTTTGCCCCTGGGTCAAAAGAACAACAAAACCAACAATTACAAACATTAACCCTAATAGGACTACTTCTGTAAATATACCTCTCACTTCCTCCTTAATTAGTGCAACCTCACCTAAAATAACATTCGGAAAACGCGCTACTATTCCGATCATTATAATTAGGGATATACCGTTTCCGATTCCCCTTTCGGTTATCCGTTCCCCAAGCCACATTATTAGAATCGTACCAGTAGTAAGTGTTATCATAGTGATAAGTATAAATCCGATACCGGGTTGAGGAACAACAGGTAATACTTGATTTCCAACCCTCGCAGACATCTGGGGACTCATTAAAAATTGAGAAATACCGAAAGACTGCATTACAGATATTAAAACAGTTCCATATCTCGTTAACTGAGTAATCTTTTTTCTTCCCTCTTCTCCTTCCTTCTGAAGTTTCTGAAAATAGGGAATTACGGCTCCAAGCAACTGAATAATAATTGACGCACTGATATAAGGCATTATACCTAATGCAAAAAGTGTTGCTCTTGAAAAAGCACCCCCAGCAAACAAATCATACAAACCAAAAAGAGTATTTGAGATGTTCTGCATTGCTGCGCCCAATACTTCGCCATCAATACCTGGAATTGGAATATGGGCGCCTACTCGAACAACGACTAATAGTGCTAACGTATATGTTATTCTTTTTCTTAACTCTGGGATCCGGAATATATTCTGGAATTGTTGCCTCATATTATTTCTGCCTTTCCTCCAGCTGACTCTATTTTTTCTTTCGCTGATTTACTAAAAGCATTCGCAACAACAGATATGGGACTTATTACTTCACCATTTCCTAAAATTTTAACCGGTTTTTCTATCGACTCAATAATTCCTCTTTCATATAAAACATCAATCGTTACTTCTGGTATTTGAAGACGGCCAATAACGTCCAAATTGACTATTTGGAATTTTTCTTTAAAAATATTTGTAAATCCTCGCTTGGGAACCCGCCGATATAAGGGCATAGTTCCGCCTTCCATCCAACTACGGCTTTTTGAACCTGAACGTGAACCATAACCTTTATGCCCACGCCCAGATGTTCCACCAGTACCTGATGCATCACCTCTACCAAGCCGTTTTCTGTTTTTACGAGAACCGGGAGCATATTTAAGAGAACCTAGATCCATGAACCAACTCCATTTGGATTAAAAATCTGTTTTAAATCTGTAAACTATTTAATAAAAAATAATAACCAACTATTTCCTAACTTCCTCTGCTTTTACTAAATGAGATATTGATTTTATCATCCCTCTAATGGCAGGATTATCAGATTGTATAACTGTATGATGCATACGTTTTAATCCAAGTGCTTCCAAAGTTTTTTTCGCCTTTTGTCTATAGCCAATAGGACTTTTAATCTGCGTAATTTTCAATTTAGTACAATTTTTTATACTCATGACCCAAATATCTCCTGAAGCGTCATTTCTCTCTTCTTTGCGACCTGATAAGGATCCTTTAACAATTGAAGTGCTACCATAGTAGCTTTTACTACATTATGTGTATTATTCGAACCAATGGACTTTGTTAAAATATCCCGTACACCTACCTCTTCCATAATTGCTCTGATTGGACCACCAGCAATTATACCAGTACCAAGTGATGCCGGTTTTAGAATCACCTTAGCAGCCCCATATTTTGCCTGAACCACATGAGGAATAGTACCATTAATAATAGGGATCCTCACCATATTTTTTTTTGCATCTTCCTTACCTTTAGAAACTGCTGTAACAACTTCTAAAGCTTTACCAAGCCCAACACCGATATGCCCTTTTCCATCACCAACTGCAACAATAGCATTAAATTTAAACCTACGACCACCAGTAACAACTTTTGCCACCCTATTTATCTTTATAACTTTTTCTTCAAGTAATTCCAGTTGAGTAGGATCAACAGTTTTCAAATTTCATCTCCTCTGAATTTATAATTCTAATCCAGCTTCTCTTGCTGCTTCTGCCAGTAATTTCACCCTTCCATGGTATTTAAATCCACTACGATCAAAAACAGCCCTTCTAATTTTCTTTGCTAAAGCCTTCTCAGCAAGATATTTTCCAACAAGAACACTTTTTTCACTATTCGTTGCTTTTTCCTTTATCTCTGTTTTGATTTTTGGTGACAAATCAGACACAGAAAATAGAGTCCTATTCGCAGTATCATCAATTAATTGTGCATAAATATGTTTTAAACTGCGAAATACAGCTAGCCTTGGTCTTTCAGCTGTCCCATGAATGCGTTTTCTAATCCGTTTTTTTCTACGAGTGCGAGCAATTTTTCTTGACTTCAATTTCTTCATCCCGATTACCTCTATTTCACCCCGACTTTCTTTCCTGCTTTTCTGCGAATATATTCTCCTTGGTACCGGATACCTTTACCTTTATAAGGCTCAGGTGGAGAAATTGATCTTAATTTAGCAGCTACCTCACCTACTTTTTGTTTATCAATTCCACTAACTGTAACTACCAAATTACTTGGTACACTGAGAGTAATATCTTCAGGCGGAGTAAATAATACTGGATGTGAAAAACCAATATTTAAAAGTACAGAACAACCTTTCATCTCTGCGGTGTAGCCAATACCTGATATCTTTAATGTCTTCTGATATCCTTTAGTAACTCCTTCAACCATATTAGCTATTAATACTCTTGTAAGACCATGTAGTGCCTTATGCATTTTACTATCACTGGATCTGGTTACTACAATCTCTTTATCTTTTCTAGTAACTGACATATCAGGATTAAAATCCCAGGACAGTTCACCCCTAGGTCCCTTAATTGTTAAAGATTCACCTTTAATAGTCACAATAACATTTTCAGGAATTGGAAGAGGTTGTTTACCGATTCTAGACACAATTTACTCCTTACTACCTACATTCACCAAACATAACAAATTACTTCACCACCAGTGTTATACTTCCGAGCAATCTTATCCGTAATTAAACCCATTGGTGTAGAAAGAACTGCGATGCCCATACCTCCAACAACTCGAGGAATCTTGTTGGCTGGAACATAAAATCGCCTTCCAGGATGACTGATTTTTTTTAATCCCTCAATAATTGGAGTTCCATCCTTACTGTACTTTAAATAAACCCTTATAATTCCCTGTTTCCTATCTTTAATCAAGATGAATTCCTTTATGAAATTCTCTCGCTTTAAAATCAGAGAAAGTTTCTTCTTCATATTTGATGCTGGAATATCAACCCAACGATGATTTGCTCTTTGGGCATTTCTTATTCTTGTTAAATAATCTGCAATAGGATCGGTTACTGGCATATTAAAAATACTCCTGTTTTACCAGCTTGCTTTAGTAATACCTGGAATTTCGCCTTTTAGCGCTAATTCCCTGAAACATAATCTGCAAAGACCAAATTTTCGATAATACGATCTTGGACGACCACAGATAGAACATCTATTTACTTTACGTGTTGAAAATTTTGGCTTACGCCTTGCCTTTGCTATAAGTGATTTCTTTGCCATATCAGTTACTCTCTCCCGATTCCAAAGGTACAGAAACACGTTTCTTAAATGGGAAACCAAACAATAAAAGCAGGTTATAGGCTTCCTCATCTGTCTTTGCAGTCGTTGTAATTGTAATATTCATTCCCCTGATTCTATCAACTTTATCATAGTCAATTTCAGGGAAAATAATCTGTTCTCTTATTCCTATAGAATAGTTTCCTCGACCATCAAAAGATTTATCAGGTAAACCTGAAAAATCTCGAACTCGCGGAAAAGCAGTGGAAATCAGTCTATCTAAAAATTCAAACATTCTTTCTCTTCTTAGAGTCACGCAACAGCCAACAGGATCACCCTGGCGAATTTTAAAATTTGATATAGATTTTTTTGCATGAGTTACAACTGGTTGTTGACCAGAAATAACTCTAATATCTTCCTGAGCCTTTTTTAAACTTGCGGCTTCTTCTTTAGCCTTACCTACCCCAATATTGATGCAGATCTTTTCTAATTTTGGCACTTGCATTTTATTCTTATATCCAAATTTCTTTATCATCTTGGATACAATACCAGTTTCATAAAGAACATTTAATCTTGGTCTATATTCTGATTTTTTCAACACCCGACAACTCCTCATTAAATGCTATCAATTATTTCACCTGATTTCTTTGAATACCGGACTTTTTTACCATCTTTCAAATTTTTAAACCCAATCTTTGTCGGTTCATTATTATGAATAAGTTGAACATTTGAGATATGTATAGAGGCTTCTTTTTCAACAATTCCGCCCTGGGGATTATTTTGACTGGGTCGCATATGTTTCTTTATAAAATTTACACCTTCAATTATTATCCTCTGTTTTTTGGGAAATATTTTCAATACTCTGCCAGTTTTCCCTTTGTAGTTTCCGGATATAACAACTACTATATCATTTTTCCGAATACAAAACATTCTGACTCTCATTTATAGTACCTCCGGTGCCATTGAAACTATCTTCATGTAATTTTTCTCCCGGAGTTCTCTAGCAACGGGACCAAATATACGTGTTCCCATTGGTTCAAAATTTTCATCAATTAGAACGGCTGCATTATCATCAAACCGAATATAGGAGCCATCTTTACGACGAATTTCTTTTCGAGTTCTAACTACTACAGCTTTTGACTTGTCGCCCTTCTTAACCATACTACCGGGCGATGCTTGTTTAACTGTGACAACAATTATATCTCCCAGAGAAGCAACTTTTCTACCAGAGCCTCCAAGCACACGAATACACAGAACCTGCTTTGCTCCGGTATTATCTGCAACTGTCATTTTTGTTTCTTGCTGTATCATCAGAACTTCCCCTTACAATTTGTCTAGTGATCTAAAACTTCCAATAAACGCCATCTTTTTTTTCTGCTGATCGGACGAGACTCTGAAATTTTGACTATATCACCTTGCTTGCAATTATTCTGAGGGTCATGAACAAAAAATTTGGAGGTTCGTCTTATATACTTTCCATAAACTGGGTGTTTAACAGTTCTTTCAATCAACACAACTACAGTTTTGTCCATCTTATCACTAATAACAGTACCAATCAGAACTTTTCTCTTTCCTTGTAATGCCATTATTTTTTATCCTGCAATTTAACCACTTCATTATCTTTTACTTTTAAACCAAGTTCATATTCATGAAGAACTGTTTTTATTTGAGCAATTTCACGACGAACTTTTCTAATTTTCAGTGGATTTTCTAATTGCTGCAGTGCCTTTTGAAAACGGAGATTCTCTAATGCAGCAATATTATCCTGGAGCTTTGTTTCAAGTTCACCAATAGATAATTCTCTTAATTGACTCTGTTTCACACTATGCTCCTACTTCTCGTCTGGCAACAACCTTAGTTTTAATTGGTAGTTTATAAGCACTTGTAGAGAAAGCCTCTTTGGCATCAGCTTCATTTGGAACCTCAACCTCAAATAATATTCTTCCCGGCTTCACAACGGCAACCCAAAATTCTGGAGAACCTTTACCTTTACCCATTCTAGTCTCTGCTGGCTTCTTTGTTACGGGTTTATCGGGAAATATTCTAATCCACATTTTACCGTGCTTTCTAACTTTTCTAGCAATAGATACACGAACAGCCTCAATCTGACGACTTGTAATCCAACCAGGTTCTAATGCTTTCAGACCATAATGCCCGAAACAGACACTATCACCACGGGTAGATAAACCCTTCATTCTACCTCTATGTTGTTTCCTGTATTTTATTTTACGCGGTGCCAGCATATCTAAAATCCTACATTTTTATTTCTTGTTCCTAATGAGTCCTTTTCAGAAAAGATTCTCCATTACAGATCCATACTTTAACCCCAATGCAACCATATGTTGTAAAAGCGGTTACAGAAGCGAAATCTATATCAGCTCTTAGGGTATGCAGAGGTACACGACCCTCTCTATAAGTTTCCTTACGTGACATTTCAGCTCCACCAAGACGACCACTGCACTGTATGCGAATGCCTTCAGCACCCATTCTCATTGTTGCTTGGATAGATTTCTTAATCGCACGTCTAAAAGAAACCTTTTTTTCAATTTGAGCAGCTATATTACTCGCTACTAAAGTTGCATCCAATTCAGGTCGTTTAATCTCATTCACATTTATCTGAACATCAGAATTTGTAATCTGCTGAAGTTCCATTCTAAGCAGGTCTACTTCTTCACCCTTTCGGCCGATAACAATTCCAGGGCGCGATGTATTAATCGCAACTGTAATTTTTTTTGAAGTTCTATGAATATCAACACTTGAAATCCCTGCATTCGGTAAACGTTTAAGAATATATTTACGCAGCTTTATATCCTCGGTAAGCTTTTTTGCAAAGTTCCTTTCATCAAACCAATTACTACTCCAATCCTTATTAAAACCGAGACGAAAACCTATAGGATGAGTTTTTTGACCCAAATAACCTCCAAACTATTTATTCTTTGTCTTATTACTAATTCTGTCTTTTTTCTCTGCCACAACAACAGAAATATGGCTTGTACGCCGTCTTATTATAGATGCTCGTCCCATAGCACGCGCCCTATATCTCCGGGTTGTATTACCTTCATCTACAAATATTGTCTTTATATAGAGATCTTCAGGATTTATTCCTGATCCACCCTCAGAATTCAAAAGATTTGAAACAGCTGACCTAACAGTTTTTTCTACTGAGAAGGAAGATTTCTTACTACTAAAATGTAAAATATTTAGGGCAGTTTCTATATCCTTCCCTCGAACCAAATCAGCTGCTTGTCGAACTTTCCTAGAAGACTGTCTATTATATCTGCTAATTGCTCTCGCTTCCATATTACCTATCTTTTACATTTCTTTTCTGAACAAGTATATCCTTTAACTAATTTAATGTCCTCGGAATGTTCTAGTATGCGCAAACTCACCAAGTTTGTGCCCTACCATATTTTCCGTTATAAATATTGGGATAAACTTATTACCATTATGAACAGCAAAGGTATATCCAACAAATTCAGGAGGAATAGTTGTTCTCCTTGCCCAGGTCTTTATTACTTTTTTCTTTCCAGATTTACTCATCTGCTCAATTCTACTCAGAAGTTTAGCATCTATATATGGTCCCTTTTTTATCGAACGACTCATTTAATTCTCTCCATAACTATCAATTACGTCTTTTTACAATAAATCTATCACTTTGATTGCGTTTTTTTCGCGTACGATATCCTTTTGAAGGTTGACCCCAAGGACTGCATGGATGCCGACCACCGGAACTCTTTCCTTCACCTCCACCCATCGGATGATCAACAGGATTCATAGCAACACCCCTAACTTTTGGTCTACGACCAAGCCAGCGGTTTCGTCCAGCCTTCCCCAATGATATATTTTCATGTTCTTTGTTCCCAACTTCACCAATTGTTGCAAAACACTCTTTAAAAACCAGACGGATTTCACCTGAAGGCATTTTTATTGTAACATATTTACCCTCTTTTGCCATAATCTGAGCTGCTGTTCCAGCACCACGAGCAATTTGTCCACCTTTTTTAGGCTTTAACTCAATATTATGAACAAACGTACCGGAAGGAATATTCTTCAATGGTAAAGCATTACCTGGCTTTATCGGAATATCCTGACCAGATACAACAACACTACCAGTCTGTAAACCATCTGGGGCTAATATATACCGTTTTTCACCATCTTTATAGGCAAGTAAAGCAATTCTTGCTGATCTGTTTGGATCATACTCTATAGTTTTAACAATAGCTTCAATACCATATTTATTTCGTATGAAATCAATCACTCTATAAGTTCGCTTATGCCCGCCTCCACGTCTACGTGCTGTTATGCGACCTAAATTATTTCTCCCACTCGAGCGTTTAAGCGGAACAAGGAGACTTCTCTCGGGTTTAGCAGTTGTTACTTCATCAAAAGTGTCAACTGATTTAAAGCGCTGTCCCGAAGTAATTGGCTTGATTTTTTTAATTCCCATAATGCTATACCGTAGTTTCTCCTTGATAAAAATCTATCTTATCACCTTCTTTAAGAGTTATTATAGCCTTTTTCCAATTAGAACGTCTACCATTAGTTCTTATAACCCTACCCCCACTTCTAACCGTCATCTGTTTTCTTTTACCTTTGATATTCATAGTAGATACTTTTTCTACTTTAACTCCAAATCTATCTTCAACTGCTTTTTTTATTTCAATCTTATTAGCAGAAGGATGGACCTTAAAGCCGTACTTCCTTTCACTTTCCTGCAGATTAGTCACCTTTTCAGTCAAAATCGGCTTAATAATTATTGTCCCTTTTATCGACATCTCCGAATTCCTAACTATTTAACAGTAAACGATTATTTAATTTTTCAAACCCTGTCTTCTCAATCAACAGTGTTTCGCAATCTAATAAATCATAAGTTGAAGCCTTTTCCGCTTCAACAAGAAACACATTATAAAAATTTCTGCATGATAAATAAAGGTCTCTACTGATTTCCGAAGCAAGAATCGTTACCCGTTTATTTTCCAAGCCCAGTTCCTTAAGCATATTACGGATATTACTGGATTTTGCCTCATCAAAGCTAAGCTCCTCAATAACTCTAATTGCACCTTCATGATATCTATATGAAAGAGCACTTCTTCTCGCCAATAGTTTAACTTTCTTATTTATCTTCATACTGTAATTTTTGGGCTTTGGTCCAAAGGCTCTTCCTCCACCTACCCATATAGGACTTCTTATAGACCCTGCTCTTGCTGCTCCACGTCCCTTTTGCTTAAAAGGCTTTCTACCACCACCACGGACTTCTGCACGAGTCTTTGTAGAACTTATACTCTGGCGAGTGTTTGTCATCTCAGTTTTTACCGCAAGATAGATAGCATGGTCATGTGGTTCCATATCAAATGAAGGTTTTTCTATAACCATCTTATTGCTAGATTCTAATCCATCCTTTTTGAAAATGGTGAATTCTATACTCAACTTTCTTGCCTCCGAATAGTTACAATACCATTTCTTGGACCTGGAATGGCTCCTTTGATATACAGCAAATTATTTTTACTATCAATCTTAATAACCTGTAATCCTCTTGTTGTAATCTTTTTACCACCCATTCTTCCGGGCATTTTTACACCCTTAATTACCCTTGAGGGATATGCAGATGCGCCAATTGAACCACCAGCTCGAAGACGATCACTCTGACCGTGAGTTTTAGGACCGCCTCTGAAATTATACCTTTTAACAACGCCCTGAAATCCTTTTCCTATTGAAATACCAGTCACTTTAACAGAATCGCCTTCCTTAAAAAGATCAATAGTTATTTTTTCCCCAACTTTGCAATAATCAACCTTAAAATCTCTAAATTCTTCAAGATATCTGTAAGGCTTAACTTTGGCTGATTTAAAGTGTCCCATCTCCGGTTTGTTTGTCAGGCGCTCTGGTTTTTCTCCAAAACCTATCTGAACTGCTGAGTAACCGTCCCTTCTTGACGTTTTTACCTGAATTACCTGGCAGGGACCAGCCTCAATAATAGATACTGGTATTGCCTCACCGCTTTCTCTAAATATCTGGCTCATTCCTATTTTTTTTCCAATAATACCTAACATAGAAATACTTTCATTATACCTTTATCTCAATATCTACTCCCGCAGGGAGGTCTAATTTCATAAGAGCATCAACAGTTTTGGATGTTGAATTTAAAATATCAACTAATCTTTTATGTATCTTAGTTTGAAATTGCTCTCTTGATTTCTTATCTACATGAGGTGATCTAAGAACAGTATAAACAGTTCTTTGAGTAGGCAAAGGAATTGGTCCGGAAACCATTGCGCCTGTAGATTTGGCTGTTGCTACAATCTTTTTTGTACTTTTATCCAAAAGATTATGATCGTATGCTTTTAGACTTATCCTAATTTTTTGTCCAGCCATGGTTAACTCCTTACTCCAAGATTTCCGTTACAACACCAGCACCAACTGTTCTTCCACCTTCACGAATCGCAAAACGAAGCTCCTTCTCCATCGCTATCTCTGTTATCAACTCCACTTCGGCTGTTACATTATCTCCCGGCATTACCATA
>JADHYC010000067.1 GCA_016782645.1 Fidelibacterota bacterium
CAAACCTTTCCAGTCTGCCGATAGATACAGGTTTATACTTTTTCCCCAGTATGCAAGTAAGTTCGCATTGAACTTCCTGAGGACAAACCCGTCCGCAAACAGCGGGTAAGAGATTGTCTTCTTTGATAATATCAATAGCACCAAAAAAATCTCCGTCCGATATCTTAGAGATAAATTTCGGAATGTCAATATTTACAGGACATCCGTCAATACATAATGGTTTTTTACACTCAATACATCTAATAGCTTCGAGCATTGCAGTTTCTTCATCGAAACCGAGATTGACCTCATTAAAATTAGAACGCCTTTCAACAGCATCCTGCTCTGGCATCACCTGCCGCGGGATAGCCATTTTTTCTTTCTTCGTGAGTTCTAGTTTCTTTTTAATAAGTTCTTCTATCTTGGACACATCATTTCCTTATATTTGAAAATTATATTTTTACTTTTTTCATTTCTTTACCAAGTCTACACTCTTCTTCAAATTTTTTAAGAGAAGTCTTTTCTTCATTAATGTAAATTTTCTGTCTATTTTCCAATACACTAAAATCTACCTGGTGACCATCGAACTCAGGACCGTCAACGCACACAAAAACGGTTTTTCCTCCAACCGTGGCTCGACATCCACCACACATGCCTGTAGCATCAATCATTATGGAATTTAAGGAAACCATAGTGGTGATATTCAAGGGACGGGTCATTTCTGACACAGCTTTCATCATAGGTAGAGGACCAATAGCTAAAATAAAATCTACTTTTTTTCCTTCATCCAAAAGTTCCTGAAGTGCATTAGTAACAAAACCTTTTTTACCATATGAACCATCATCTGTGGTTATAATAACTTCATCGGTACTGTCTGCCATTTCTTTTTCAGTGATAACAAGATCCCTGGTTCTTGCCCCTATAATTGAAATTACTTCATTGCCAGCCTCCTTAAGTGCTTTAGCAATAGGTAAAGCTTCCGCTGTACCAACTCCTCCACTAATGCAGACAACTCTTCCAAACTTTTTTATGTGAGTGGGTTTACCTAAAGGACCAGCAAGATCATGGATGTAATCGCCCGCTTCAAGCTTATTCAAGTGTTTTGTAGTTTTTCCAATCCCTTGCACAATAATGGTTATAGTTCCATCATTGATATCTGCGTCTGCAATAGTAATAGGAATTCTTTCTCCCAGCTCATGAACCCTTAAAACTACGAATTGACCAGGTTTTCTTTTTTCAGCAATGTATGGAGTTTTAATCCTAAATAGTTTAATATCAGGAGCAATAAACTCTGCATTAACAATCTTATTCATCATCAATCATTCTGCCTTTATTAATAATCTTCATCATCTTCTTCTATAAGAAAAAAGGAAATTATCAAAATAAATTAATATGAACAAAACAAATTTGTGATTTTTTAATTTATCTTCATGCCTTTGTACATAATGGCTGAGTAGTCACCTTTTTCATTTGTGAAAACTAATGGCTTGATGACTACCAATGCCACAAAGACTTTTGATATTTTTTGTCCTTAAAAACAATTCCCATTATCGATTGCTCCGAATGGCTATACTTTTTATTCTCGATATTGATTGTAACATTTCAAATTGTTTTCATATTTTGGAATATCTTATTATAACTGTTTTGAGCATCAATAACGTATAAGTATATTGGCATTGTTTTTGTCTTTATCTAAAATTCAATAAAAGGATTTTTAATCAATTTAAATAGAGATTAAATAGCAAAAAAAAATCTGGAGGTTTGTATGAGTTATGTTGAGAAGGTGATTGAAGAATTACATTCAAAATATCCATGGGAAAAAGAGTTTCTTCAAGCTGCTACTGAAGTTCTTGAGTCTTTGGATGCCATAGTTGAAAAAGATCTGATATACAAAGAAGCAAAGATACTTGAAAGACTTGTAGAGCCAGAAAGAATCGTAATTTTTAGAGTTCCCTGGGTTAATGATAATGGTGAAGTTCAAGTGAATAGAGGATTTAGGGTTCAATTCAACAGTGCTATCGGTCCGTACAAAGGTGGACTCAGGTTTCATGCGTCTGTTACTTTAAGCATGCTTAAGTTTCTTGCTTTTGAACAGATTTTCAAAAATTCTCTTACGGGGCTTCCGATGGGTGGTGGGAAAGGTGGTTCAGATTTTAGCCCTGTTGGAAAAACAGATAATGAAGTTATGAAGTTTTGCCAGAGCTTTATGACAGAACTCTACAGGCACATCGGTCCCCATACTGATATTCCTGCCGGTGATGTTGGCGTTGGGGGAAGAGAGATTGGTTACCTTTACGGACAGCATAAGAGAATTGTGAATAGGTTTGATAGTGCAACTCTTACTGGAAAAGGTCGCAGCTTTGGTGGTAGTATTTTTAGACCTGAAGCTACAGGTTTCGGTACTGTATATTTTGTACAGGCGATGTTAAAGACGAAGGATGAGAGTTTGGATGGAAAGACAATAGGTATTTCCGGTTTCGGTAATGTTGCCTGGGGTGTCTCTCAGAAGGCAACAGAACTCTGTGGAAAAGTTATAACTCTATCCGGTCCTGATGGTTGTATTATTGATCCGGATGGTGTTGGAACCGAAGAGAAATGGAATTATATGCTGGAGATGAGAGCAAGTGGAGATGATATAGTAAAGCCTTATTCAGATAAATTCGGTGTCAAGTTTTATGAAAATGCGAGACCATGGGATATAGTTCCGATGGATATTGCCCTTCCCTGCGCTTTTCAAAATGAACTTAATGAAGAAAATGCTAAAAATCTTATCAAGAATGGTTGCAAATTAGTTGCCGAGGGTTCAAACATGGGCTGCACACAAGAAGCCTGGAAGATGCTTAATGAAAGGATCAAATTCGCTCCAGGAAAGGCGGTTAATGCCGGTGGTGTGGCTGTTTCCGGGCTTGAAATGTCCCAGAATTCTGAAAGATTAAGCTGGACTGCTGAAGAGGTTGATACACAGCTTCATAGGATTATGGAAAACATCCATGCTCAGTGTCTTGAAGCTGCGGATGCAGCTGGTTCCCATGGCGATTATGTAAAGGGTGCTAATATTGCTGGATTCTTAAAAGTTGCTGAGGCTATGTTGGCTCAGGGTGTAGTGTAAAAAGCTCCAAAAGTGTTTAAAAAGGGAAGCAGAACCAAATTTTTACAGGGATTTCTTATGCACGGGGTTGAAGTTTCGTTATTAGTCAATTAGCGTTTATTAGCGTTCATTAGCGGTTGCTATTTATAAATAACCGCAATACCGCTTTTTCCATCCATTTTTGTGACTATTGGATTATCTGTTCGGATATGTGAGAAATATTTTGTTTCTTCAATGACGCTTTGCTTTTTTATCCAATTCCAATCAATGAAATCGGTATTGGATTTGTATGGAATGGCGAAATATCCGACATTCATTGATATAAGGTTATGGAAGAAATGTGTTCCCTGAGAAGGATCAATACCAAGACCTTCCAATCCGGTTTCGATAATGACTTTTGCATTACATATTTGAATCCATTTTACGGGAACTCCTAAAAATCTATCCCTTGAGCCCCAACGACCCGGTCCGATTAGAATATATTCCAGATTCTGCTTCATCATTTTAGAATTGAGATTTTCTATTTCGATCAGCATGTCCATTGTTTTTATGTTATCGAATTTATCAGGATCAAGAAAAATGATGTCTTTGATATTGGTAATAATACCATTTCCCATTCCTTTTTCAGTATATATAAAAAGTTTTTCCTTGTTCAGTGTATAAGGATCAAGATCGACATCTTCTGTACTAATAGCAAGAGGACGAATTTGAAGTAAATAGAATGTTGGATGGTTATCATTTTTTGAACCTTTTCCAAGAGTGGAAGCAAATTCTATCTCTATTGGTACTCCAAACGCTTCTTCTCCAATTTTAAGTATTTCTTCAAGTATATTCGCTAATGGTAAGTAATTATACTTTAAAATTTTATCAAAAGTTACGACACGAGGACCTTTCCTACTCAAGTCTGAAACCATTCTGTTATCCTGGTAATCCCAGACTGATGCCAGATGTTCAAGTGTTTTATGCTCCTCGGCATTTTTAATATCCAATTTCGCTAGAGTGATATCTTCACCCTTTGTTAAGTCAAATTCAATATTTTCCATATTGAGCGCATAAAACTCTTTCTGGGAACTTCTAATTAAGTCTTTTGTTGGAATTGCCTCGATCTTTGGATAATGTGGGCAAAAGCGGAAACTTTTTTTTCCTTCTATTACCCACCTTCCTAATCCTACAGCTAGTGCGGCTGTACCATCTGAATGTGTCATATAAGAAGTTGGGTAAAAATTATATGATTGTGCTACACCTGAAAAGTGAGGGTAATAATAGAAATTTTTTCCAAAATAGGCTCCAGCGATTTGTTGGATAACTACAGCCATCTTTTCTTCTTCAAGTTGACGTTGCATACTTTCGATATATTTTCTAGCTTTTTTAATAAAAACAGAGGCAAAAACCAGCTTAATTGCATTCATTAGCTGTATAACCCTCACATCTTTATCTGGATGATTATTTGGCAGCATATAAGTTCTATATACACCTGCCGTTGCTCTAAATTGAGAATCTTCCAGCAATCCTGATGACCGTATTGCAATAGGATGATGAATATGATCTATATAAACATGTAGTTTGTCGATAAGATCTTGTGATATTTTGCCATTTTGAAAGATTTGATCTATTTCATGATCATCTTTTTCTAAAATGTCTTCATCTAAATGATTACTCTCTATGAAATAGTCATACTCGTTTGTACCAATTATCGCTGTATAAGGCAGGCTGATATCCATTTCAGGATAGCGTTTATCGAATTCCATTGAAACTAAGATAGCATTTAAGAATGCAAGACCTCTGCCTTTTCCTCCAAGGGAACCTTCGCTCAAGCGGGTAATTTGGCTATTTTCAGTAAGGCTTGATGGTTCGAAGTCAATAATCTTTCCTCTATTGCGATTTATCCTCACAGATTTGAATGTTGATAGAAGATGTTCTCTTAATTCTTCAGCTGTGGAAAAATCTTTAACTTTTATAGTTCGGATTTTTTTTGCTATCTGAATTTCACTATGAGCAAGCAACCAGGTTGAGAAATCATTTCTTATACTATGGTAAATGATAGATGTGATTGGAATTTCTTTCAGTGTCTCTTCAAATTCAGTCATTGAAGTTGCCCTGTTGATCTCAAGATCTTCGGCGTTCCTAAAAATGAAGTCACCAAAACCGAGGTTATTAATAATAAAATCATGGAGTTTATGTAGGAGATTCTTCGATTCTTTGTGTAGAAAAGTGACACCTAACATTCTAGCTTTTTCTTTATTCTTTAAATCAGTGGATTGTAAAATTATTGGTATATCACTACTATCTTCCCTTATTTTAGATATAAGTTTTATACCTGCTTCTGAATCTATCTTTCTATTATGAAGAAATCCAACATCCGAGATTATAGATATAATGTATTCTTTGTATTTTTCATAGATTTCGTAAGCTTCTTCAAAATTGTGTACCAGGATAACTTTAGGGCGGGCTCGCATCCGTAGTCGTTTATTGATATCACTCAATTCTTCCTGAATTAAAAGTTGTGTCTGTTTCATAATCTCGGCATAAAGAAGTGGCAGAAACATAGAGTAATAATGGACATTATCCTCCACCAATAGGATAATTCGAACAAGCCCATGTTTTGTATCATATTCAACATTCCTTTTATCCTCTGCCGATTTTACCATTGCTAAAAATAACTTTGCATCACCACTCCATAAAAATACTTCCTCAATAAACCGCATTTCTTCATCATATCGTTCTATTAATTTTATATCGGGTCGGACGTTTAGCAGTAATAGAATTGGTAAATTTGGATCTTTTTCTTTGATTTGCTTGCTTAATTCAAATGCAGAGATCTCCCCGATCCTAAGCATTGTTATAACAAGGTCAAATTCTTTCTCCTCTAAAGCGTTGAGAGCATCTGCTCCTGTTGGAACAGTAGTAATTCTTGGAGCAGTACTTAGGTTCAATTGTCTGTAATCTCCAAATATCTGTTCAGATAATCGTCCATCCTGTTCGAATATAAAAGCATCATAAAAAGTAGAAATAAGGAGGATTTCCTTTACTCTGTTCCTCATTAAATTGTAAAAGATATCCTCACCAAATTTGAGTTTATTATAATAGTAGTTCATTTTTTTTATTTCCATTAGAGTACCTTTCAGTTTGCTAAATTTCTTCATAAGAGTATATTTATACAAGTTAAAAATATGCAAGAAAAAATCTTAGGGAATAAACAATTCATTATCCTATAATTATTAATGAAGATCTTATATTAATTTTTTATAATTTTTAAAAATGTTGAAAATGTAAAATGACAATTTTATATTAGATCGAATATTGAGAAATTGATTTGTATTGAAAATGGTTAAATTTATTTTGATAATCTGAAAAGGAAAATAGAAGAATACACTCTGAGTCTGCAGATACAATTGATCATTGCAGTATATTTCTTGAGAACTTGATAACAGTTATATCACATGAAGATTTTGCGAGTGGAAAAAATTATTTATCAAGAGCGTTAAATAAATTATACTTTGTATATCAAGCCTGAATACTCTTGGAAGCACAAGTATATTAATTGGGTGATTAACTCATTTTATATAACTAGCTAAAAAAAAGAATTTTTACATGGATAAAAGCATTAATGGAATTATTAGTTTAAAAACTTTTAATTTATCTATTAGTATATAAAATAGAGGAAAAATGAAAACCGAAGATATTGAAGCAATTTTAGAAAAGTACAGCATTAGCAGGGGGGGGCTGATTTCCATCCTTCAGGGTATACAGTCAAAGTATGGTTATCTTCCCGAAAAGTCACTGAATATTGTTTCAGAGAAGACAGGACGCTCTTTAGTTGACATATATGGTGTTGCAACATTCTATAAATCGTTCAGATTAAAACCTAGAGGAAAGCATCTTATATCTGTCTGTCTGGGAACAGCATGCCATGTCCGAGGTGGACCTGTTATTGCTGAAGAATTTGAGCGTCAACTTGAAATTAAAGCAGGTGAGACTACGCCTGATAAAGAATTTACATTACAGGCGGTAAATTGTCTCGGAGCCTGTGCGCTGGGACCGATTGTTGTTGTAGATGGTCATTATTTCTCGAATGTGAATACTACAAAAGTAAAGCAGATAATCAATAAGGCGCGTGAAGGTCTTGACAAGGTTGAAATAAAAACTGATGAAAGAATTTTTCCTGTGGAAGTTAGTTGTCCTCGCTGTAATCACACTCTTATGGATCCTTTTAATTTAATTGATGGATATCCCTCAATAAGGGTAACAACATCTTTTGGACGAAAACATGGTTGGTTAAGATTATCTTGCTTATACGGTAGTTATAATACAGAAGTAGAGTACGAAATCTCGGAAGATACAGTTCGTAATTTTTTCTGTCCACACTGCCATGCTGAATTAATTGGAGTAACAAATTGCCCGAATTGCGATGCACCAATGGTCTCGATGATAGTGCGTGGAGGCGGAATGATACAGATTTGCTCCCGACGAGGATGTAAGGAGCATAAGTTAGATCTTAATGGTATCAATTTTTAATTTGCAAGATTTAGTATAAAAGTAATAAAAATTTATGAGATAAATTAATGAGAAAATTTAAGTCTTTTGACGAATTTAATGAACTTAAGGATAGGTTGATTGCTGATCAAGCCCCTTATATTCCTACTATAATTATTCCAGCTGGTACATGTGGACAGGCTAGTGGTGCTAATGATCTTATACGTATTACGAAGCGTGAAATCTTAGCAAGAGAACTTACTGATCACATAAGAGTGCGTATTACTGGCTGTCATGGATTCTGTGAGATGGAACCTTCCATTCTTGTGGAGCCTTATAGGACTTTTTATCCTAATGTAGTTACTGATGATATGGTACGGATTGTAAAAGCTGTTGCAAAAGGTGAGGTGTTAAAAGATTTACTTTTCAAGAATCCTGAAACGGGTGAACCAATCGAGAAACAAGATGATATACCTTTTTATAAGAAGCAAGTTAGAACTTTGCTTTCTAAAAATGAGAAGGTCGACCCGATTCGCATTTTCAATTACATTGTAATCGGTGGCTACACTGGAATGGTTAATGTTTTAGAAAAAGGTGATCCAAAGAAGGTTGTAGAGGAGGTAAAGGCTTCCAGGTTGCGCGGTCGTGGAGGTGCTGGTTTTCCTACCGGCTTGAAATGGGAATTACTCGCAAATGCACGAAACGGAAAAGATAAATTCATCGTATGTAATGCTGATGAAGGTGATCCCGGTGCATATATGGATCGCAGTTTATTAGAAGGCAACCCTCATAGTATTATTGAAGGGATGACTATTGGTGCCTATGGAACAGGAGCTAAAGAAGGTTATATATACGTACGTAATGAATATCCACTTGCTATTAAGCACCTTGTAATTGCTCTTAGACAAGCTCGTGAAATTGGTTTTTTAGGTAAGAATATATTAGGAACAGATTTTTCTTTTGATATTAACCTAGTAAGGGGTGCAGGTGCGTTTGTTTGTGGCGAGGAAACTGCGTTAATGAGATCAATTGAAGGCAAGATGGGAGAGCCGCGCCAGCGTCCACCATTTCCCGTGGAGAAAGGTATTTACGGTAGTCCAACAATAATCAATAATGTTGAGACATGGACTAATATTCCAATGATAATTGTGGATGGAGCAGAAAAATTCGTAAAAGTTGGACAGAAAAATAATACCGGTACTAAAATATTTAGTCTTGTTGGAAAGATTAAAAATACTGGACTTGTAGAGGTACCAATGGGAATAACTATCAAAGAGATAGTTTATGATATAGGCGGTGGACCTGTAAATAACTCTAAGTTCAAGGCGGTTCAAACAGGGGGTCCCTCCGGAGGCTGTATCCCAGCGGAAATGTTTGATTTACAAATTGATTATGATAGTCTGAAGGAAATAGGTTCAATTATGGGTTCCGGCGGTATGATTGTGATGGACGAGCATACTTGTATGATAGATATTGCTAAATATTTCATGACCTTTCTAAAAGATGAATCCTGTGGCAAATGTTTTACTTGTCGGAAGGGTACTCAGCGTATGTACGAAATTCTGGACGATATTTCGAAGGGACAAGGAACAATTGAGAAATTAGACCTTCTGGAAGAGCTCGCTCACGTTGTACAGGATTCTACAATGTGTGGTTTAGGACAATCTACGTCCAATCCAGTTCTAAGTACACTTAAATATTTTCGAGATGAATACGAAAAGCATATCAAACAGAAACAATGCGATGCATTTGCCTGTAAAGAGTTAATAGGAACACCTTGTGCTTCTGCCTGTCCTTTGGGTACAAAAGCATGGCGATATATTGCCCATATTGAGCGTGGTGAATATGAAGATGCATACTGTGTGATTAGGGAAGCTAATCCGTTCCCATCGGTCTGTGCTCGAGTATGTAATCACCCTTGTGAGGATAGATGTCGGGCAGGTACAAGTGGAGGTCAATCGGTTGCAATTCGAGCATTGAAACGATTTATAACAGATCGGATTGACCCTGAGATTTATAAACCGGAAAGAATTGATAAAGCGGGTAAGAACTCGTCGAAAATCGCAATCATTGGCTCAGGCCCAGCAGGATTAACTGCCGCACATTATTTATCTTTGAAAAGCTATAATATTACTGTCTTTGAAGCTGGACAGAGTCCGGGAGGAATGTTATTATATGCGATACCAGAGTATCGTTTACCTCATAATGTGATTCAAAAAGAGATAAAATCTCTCCTTGATGAAAATATTACTCTAAAGTTCAATACTGCTCTCGGTAAAGAAATAAGTATTGACGGTCTTTTCGATGATGGATATAGTGCTGTATTTTTGGCGATAGGTGCTCATAAGAGTCGTCGGCTTAATATCGAAGGAGAAGACGTGGCGGGTGTTTATCCATCCATTCAATTTCTTAAGTCCTTCAACACTGAAGGAGAGAGCCTAGCAAGAGGAGATGTTGGTGTAATTGGTGGTGGAAATTCAGCAATTGATGCAGCAAGGATGGCAATTCGACAAGATGGCGTCAAGTCTGTTACAATATTTTATCGTCGCTCACGTCAGGAAATGCCTGCATTAGAGGAAGAGATTGAGGCGGCTGTAACCGAAGGGATAGAGATAAGAATCCTGTTAACTCCAATTAAAATCGCTTCTAAAGAAAATCACGTCATTGGGATCGAATGCATTAGGAATAAACTGGGTGAAATAGACTCAAGTGGTAGGCGGAAGCCAGTACAAATGCCAGGGACTGAACATTATATATCACTTGATACACTGATTGTTGCTATCAGTGAAGGCTCCGATACCGATTGCATATCAATGGCGAGTTCCAGTAGAATTGAGACAACAGGTCGAGATACTGTAAAGGTTGATCCTCATACACTTTGTACTAATCGAGAGGGCGTATTTGCTGGTGGTGATGTAGTTTCTGGTCCGAATACAGTTATTGATGCAATCGCGGACGGTAAAAAAGCTGCTACAATAATTGACCGTTACATTAAGGGTGAAGATTTGGTACAGCCTGTTTTACCTCGAATTCCTGAAGTTTATATTGAAGCTTCAAAAGCTGCAAAGGAACAGGTAGAGATGGGAGATAGAGCTAAGATACCGAGATTGCTGGCAGAACAGAGAAAGCACAATTTTTCTGAAGTAGAGGTTTCAATGTCTGAAGTGGAGGCTACGCAAGAAGCCAGACGGTGTTTAAGATGTGACCTGGAATTCACTTTACCAAAAGGAAATGAAGCCAAAAAGATTGCTATAGGAGAGAATGTAGTATGATTACATTAAATATAAATGGTGCTAATGTTTCTGTTGAAAAGGGTACAACAATACTCGAAGCTTTAAGATTTATTGGTTTCCCAATTCCTACGTTATGTTTCGTGGAAGGACTTACACCGTACGGTGCCTGTCGGCTATGTGTGGTTGAAATTGGGGAAGGTTCTAGTTCCAAATTGGTTTCATCATGTACCTATCCAGTAGAAGAGGGTCTGAAGGTCCGAACAGCATCCAAACGTGTGATAAAGACTCGCAAGATGATTATAGAACTACTGTTGGCTTCATGCCCACAATCTAAAACAATCCAGGACTTGGCATCCCAATATGGAGTCCATCAGCAGCGTTTCAAACAGGAATATGAGGACTGTATTCTTTGCGGCTTGTGTGTGCGGATGTGTGAGGAACAGATGATGGCAAAAGCTATAGGCTTCTATGGGCGTGGTGAGAATAGGAAGATCGGCACCCCATTTGGCATTCCTTCTGAAGTTTGCCGCCTGTGTGGTGGTTGTATGTATATTTGTCCGGCATGTCAGTTGAGATGCACTTTTAACCAGCCTGAAAAGGCAATATGTGGAGCATGTGCAAATCTAAGTCCACCATGTCTTGATAAAGAACAGTTCGATGATATGATGTGCTACATGGACCCATGTGTAGCGTGTGAGATAAAGAAGGATTGAAGATAATTATAAGGAGAACATAAAAATGTTACAGTCATTCTCAAGAGTAAATTCATCAGCAGCAACTTTAACTAAGAACAGAACTGAAGATTCGGTAACGCCAATATCTGGTATGTGTGTTACATGTGTAGATGGTTGCATTGGTATGTGCGAAATTGGAAAATCTGCCTACCGAGGTCATGAAGTAATTTATCCACAGCCATTTGGAGTAATTACTACTGCCGCTGAAAAATCCTACCCGGTTGATTATTCACATTTTAACATTATGGGTACCGCTGTTGGTGCTCAAGGTATTGAGGCTGACAGCAATAAAGCCATTTTTCCCGCTGTAAATCTTGAAGTTACTTTCGGTCATGATAATGGTATAAAGTTTCGTTATCCGTGGTTGATTCCAGGTATTGGTTCAACAAATATTGCAAAGAATAATTGGGAAGGATTGGCAATAGGGTCAGCTCTTGCAGGTACCGGACTAACTATTGGTGAAAATGTTGTGGGAATGGACCCTGAATCTGTGATTAGGAAAGGTCATGTTGTAGATACAAAAGACTTGAAATGGAGGATAAAACTTTACAAGGACTATCAACGCGATAATTATGGTATGATTATAATACAGGCTAATGTTGAAGATACGCGCCTTGGCGTTCAGGAATATGTTATTGAAAAACTTGGAGTTGAGTGCGTTGAATTAAAATGGGGACAGGGTGCAAAAAATATAGGTGGAGAAGTTAAAATAAATAATTTGAAGAAAGCTCAATTGCTATATAAACGTGGATATATTGTGTTGCCAAATCCGACTGATCCAAATGTGATCAAAGCGTTTGAACATGGGGCTTTTAAAGAGTTTGAGCGTCATTCACGAGTTGGAATGGTCAGTGAAGAATCCTTTGCTAAAAGAGTGGGAGAATTACGTAAAGTTGGCGCTAGATACATTTTTCTTAAAACGGGAGCATATCGTCCAGCTGACTTAGCTAGGGCAGTACAATTTTCATCTAGATACAAGCTGGATCTTCTTACAGTTGACGGAGCAGGTGGAGGCACAGGTATGAGTCCATGGAGAATGATGAATGAATGGGGAGTTCCACCTGTCGAATTACATTCGCTTCTGTATCAGTATGCAAAAAGATTAAATGGTAAAGGAGAATATGTACCTGCACTAGCGGTGGCGGGGGGCTTTACATTTGAAGATCAGATCTTTAAGGGAATTGCTATGGGTGCACCTTTTGTGAAGCTTGTTGGTATGGCACGTAGTCCGATTGCTGCTGCTATGGTGGGCAAGACTATTGGACGTGCAATAGAAGATAACCAACTTCCTGTGTATATTGAGCGTTTTGGAAATACTAAGGATGAGATATTCGTTACGGCGAGTTATTTGAGTAAGGAGCTGGGTAAAAAGGAGTTTGAGAAGTTGCCTACAGGAGCTCTTGGATTATATACATATTATGAGAGGTTGGCACAGGGACTTCGTCAACTAATGTGCGGCAGCAGAAAATTTGCGATAGATTTAATTTCAAGATATGACATCGCAGCACTGACACATGAAGCAGCTGACATTAGTGGAATAGAGTACATCACTGATGTTGATAAGGATGAGGTTGAGGAAATCCTTAGTAGCTAATAATAGGCTTAAATTTTAAACGTATATTTACTATTGGGTAAAGTCCTATATTAACCACTAATGTTGTTAAATTACACGTATGAAAGAGCGGTTAAAATGTTTGCGTTGTGGTTGCAAGAAATTGTACTCTGTACGATGAGAAAAGAAGCGTTACAGCAGGTGTGGCTACGAATGGAAACCAAGGAAATTACCTTTGCATTTAACCAGACAAGAATGGTCAAAAGTTTTGCACTGGTTTTTAAGGGGTTTACCAGCAGTCGCAATTGCACAGGAAACAGGGATCGAGCGGAAGCGGGTATTACGTGCCTTAACCTATGTTCGTATGACATTTCAGAAAGATATTCCGGAAGTCTTTTCAGGTACTGTTGAAGTGGATGAGACCTATATTGGTGGTCAGTG
>JADHYC010000068.1 GCA_016782645.1 Fidelibacterota bacterium
ATTAATTACGTGCTTCGATTCTAAAAAATGTTGTGTCTACCATAAAAAGCATATTGAAATCTCAAACCATTATAAAACTACTGGTCTTAAACTAAGAAAAAGTCTCTGCTATGTCAACTATTGTCTGATAAGAATTCGCCCAAAAGGTATACATTAGAATTCAATATGAAATTATTTTATATCCTGACTATTATAAAAACAAACTTCTTATTTTAATAACTATATTCCGCACCTTTTTAAAGCAATTAACAAAATTCTCATTATTCAATTGAAACTTTACTTGTATCCTAAAATCTTTTATTTTAATATTAGCGCCAAATGATAGTTAAAATCGTATATCTTTTATAGGAGTAAATATATGAACCAGAAAAAACACGGTCTCCCACCCGAAGCTTACGAAAAAATTCCCGCTGACCAGTATCAATCCTACATTCCAAAAACGGAATCCATCACCGAGTTGACAATAAAATCTCTGATATATGGATCAATATTCGGCATTTTATTTGGAATGGCAAATGCCTATCTGGGACTCATGGCTGGTCTGACTATTTCTACTGCTATTCCACTAGCGGTTATCACCGTTGCCGTGGCAAGGATTTTTCAGAGATGGACAGGTAAGACATCCATTTTAGAAAACAATATTACAAAAACCGCGGGATCAGCAAGCTCATCTTTGGCATCTGGAATTATCTTCACTATTCCAGCACTTTTTTTATGGGGTTACAAACCAGGTTTATTAAAGATCACTCTAATTGCTCTCGCAGGTGGCCTTCTTGGGGTTCTGTTTATGATCCCGCTCAGACGTTTCCTGATTAGAAATGAGCATGGTAATTTACCTTATCCTGAGGGAGTTGGATCTGCAGAAGTGCTCGTAGCTGCTGATACCGGTGGAACTCAGGCGAAAAATGTATTCTATGGACTCGGTATTGGCTTTTTATATACTTTTTTAATGGATATTATTAAACTTTTCCCAAGAGATGTCTGGGTAAAAATTCCATTTATTAAAAAAGCTCATTTAGGAATGAATACCCGCCCTGCACTTCTCGGTGTAGGGTATATTCTTGGATTAAGAATCGCAATTATTATGGTTTCTGGAGGATTACTGTCCTGGCTGATAATCATTCCCCTGATTGGATATATTGGTGGAGATTCTTTAGCTCAATCAATGATTCAACTTGTTCAAGAAGAAGGTGATCCTGTTACAGACTTAAATATAGCTAAGATGATATGGGAAAAATATATCAGATACATCGGAGCCGGTGCTGTCGCCACGGCAGGATTTATAACTCTTATAAAATCAATTCCCACAATGATCGCCTCTTTTAAAATTGGAATACAACAAATACGTGGTCGTCTCGCAAATAATGTAGAAATTGATAGAACTGACCATGATCTTTCTATCAAGATCGTTTTTGGAGGCATTTTTATTATCGCAATTGTTCTCGCAATTATTCCTACGATATTTGATTTCTCACCATCATTTTGGTTTCGCTTATTAGCAGCCTTTTGTGTAGTACTATTTGCCTTCTTTTTCACAACAGTATCTGCAAGAATTGTCGGATTGGTTGGAGTAACTTCAAATCCTACATCAGGAATGATTATCGCAACTCTGATATGCACAAGTCTTATTTTCCTTGGTCTTGGCATAACAAATGAAGTTGGCAAAGTTGCAGCATTAACTGTAGGAGCAGTTGTAGGTTGTGCCGCATCGATAGCCGGTGATACTTCTCAGGATTTGAAAGCAGGATTTTTACTAGGTGCCACTCCAAGTAAACAGCAGATTGCGGAACTGATAGGCGTTTTAACAACATGTTTTTTCGTCGCTGGAAGTGTTCTGATTTTAGGAGAAGCGTATACCTTTGGATCACCTGAACTCCCAGCTCCGCAAGCAAGCATGATGAAGATGGTTATTGACGGTATATTCGATAAGAATATTCCCTGGTTGCTTGTTTTTAGTGGCGTTGGAATTACTTTGATCGTCCACTTCCTGTTTAAATTACCTTCACTGGCTTTTGCGGTAGGTGTTTATCTTCCAGTTTCAACAATGGTACCAATATTCTTCGGTGGACTTATTAGAAAAGTCGTAGAAAAACGTTGTAAAGGGGATAAAAACCTCATAAATAAACGCCGTGAAGGTGGAATTCTTTTTGGATCAGGATTAGTAGGTGGCGATGGTTTGATGGGTGTGCTTGTAGGACTTCTTGTAATTATCCAAGCAAGACCAAAGATTCTTTCATCGGATTGGGCAGGTCCATTTAGCATTTTAGTCGGATTGGCTTTCTTCTATGGTCTTGTGTATCTGCTGATCAGATCAACTAAGGTAGAAAAAAGTGGAACAAATGATTTGTGAAAAAGTTAATAGTAGATAAATTTGGGGCACTATGGCGAAAATAAAGAAAAAAACAAAAAAATCACCCGCTTTTATTGAGAAACTGACTTTAAAGGGAACAAATTACATCATTTTCGGAATCGGTATTCTGGTAATAATTCTCGGCTATTTTATTATGGCAAGTGGTGATACATATAGCTTTCGATCTCTCACCCTTGCTCCTATTGTTTTACTTATTGGATACCTAGTTATAGTTCCTATAGCAATTCTTTACAGGAGAAAAGACAAACAAGAAAAAACAGATTTTTCTAAATAAAAGCGGAATTTTATAACTGCTATCCAAGCCCGTTTTTCCCAACTGGACGTCTTCGACGCTCGAAGCCAAACGGGTTTATTGGTCCTTATATAAAAAATCCAAACCTGTTTAGTCCCGATGAATATCGGGGCAGAAACAGGTTTGCTAACAAACAGATAAATTCTCTATATTATTTATACTTTAGTCTCTTTTTTAGCAGTAGTATCTTTACTTACTCCTGAGTCTTTTTTCACTTTACTTTTTTCCGGTTCCACCTTCTTTTTATCACTTTCAACCTCTGAACCGTCACTAATACTATTTTTAGTATAATCCGTACAATAAAAACCGGAACCTTTAAAAATTAATCCAACACCTCCACTTATTTTTCTCTGGATACTCTCATGCCCACATTTTGGACATACTTTTATAGGTACAGAAGAGATACTCTGAAAATCCTCGAATTCATATCCGCAATTTTTACATATATATTCATAAATCGGCATAATTCAATCCCATTAAGCAAGATTACATAGAATAGCAGAAACATTAATAATATCTTCAACGCTACAACCTCTTGAAAGGTCATTCATCGGTTTATTGAGTCCCTGTATAATAGGACCAATAGCTTCACATCCGCTAATTCTCTGTGTTAGTTTATATCCAATATTTCCAGCTTCCAGACCTGGGAAAATCAAAACATTTGCTTTACCAGCAACCGGGCTTCCCGGTGCTTTCTTTTCTCCGACTTTTTCAACAATCGCAGCATCAAGTTGAAGTTCCCCATCGATTTTAAGATCAGGTCTTTTTTGTTTTACTATTTTTGTTGCTTCTATAACCTTATCAACAAGAGGATGCTTTGCGCTTCCTTTTGTAGAAAAAGAGAGCATTGCAACTATAGGTTCTTCTTTTACAACTTTCCTATGCGTTTCAGCAGTGGCTATTGCTATATCGGCTAATTGTTCAGAGCTCGGGTCAGGCATTACTGCACAATCGGCAAAACTCCATACATTTTTTTCATCCGGGGTAATTAATAAAATATCACTCGAAACTGTTTTAATATCGGGGGCAGTTCCTATAATATGTAAAGCGGCACGCAGCACATTACCAGTGCTTGTATCAGCGCCGGACAAGCATCCATCAGCCAGCCCTTTTTCTAAAACCATCGCCCCAAAAAATGTAGGATTAACCATGATTCTTTCTGCATCCTGTAGAGTTACACCTTTCTTTTTCCGTTTGCTATAATATGTCTCAGCAAACTCGGAGAAACGTTCATATCCTTCAGGGTCAATAATCTTCACACCATCAAGAGAAACATTCAAATCAGTAGCTTGCTTTTCGATCTGATCTATTTTGCCAATAAGTATGGGTCTGGCAATTCCCTCTTTTTGTAAAATACTTGCAGCTTTTATAATACGGTCATCATGGGCTTCCGGCAATACTATAGTTTTATTCCTTATTTTAGCTTGTTCCCGGATATCATCTAATAACTTCATTTTTTACTTCTGAATTTTTTTGCCATTGCTCTTCTTACACAATCAGGTACAAAACCACTTACATCGCCATTGAACTTCGCGATCTCACGAATAGTGCTTGAACTTAGATATGTATAATCTTTATGCGGCATTAAAAAAACCGTGTCAACATTTTCATTTAAATTTCTATTCGTTAGTGCCATCTGAAATTCATAATCAAAATCTGAAATAGCTCTCAATCCACGAATAACAACCGTAGCGCCAACCTTCTGAGCAAAGTCAACTACTAATCCATTAAACTTCTCAATCTTCACATTACTGAAATCCTTTGTACACTCCCTTACAAGTTTTATTCTTTCATCTGTTGAAAAAAGTGGCTCTTTGCGAAGATTTATCACTATCGCAACATAAACAACATCAAAAATTGAAGATGCCCTCATCAAAATATCTAAATGACCATTCGTAACTGGATCAAATGTTCCTGGATAAACAGCTATTTTCATTTACACTCTAAAATAGTTTAAACTTGTTTCTCCCATCACCTTATAGGAGACATACCTTTCCTTAAAATTACCAGGAGTAATAAAATTCCTACTGGCCTCGAGTACTATCAACGTACCCTCTGGTAATCTTTCAAATTCATTAAAGAGTTCATTGAATTTGCTATACTTATAAGGAGGATCGGCTAACACTATATCAACATTTACTTTATTTTTAAAAAATCGAATTGCGTCACCACGCCTGATATCCACTTTATCAAAAATCTTTAGTGAAAGAGCATTCGATTTAATTATTTCAGTATTAATTTTGCTATCATCAACAAAAATACAGTGCTCTGCACCCCTTGATAATGCCTCAAAACCAAGATTTCCGGTTCCTGCAAAAATATCAATAACTCTTTTATTTTCAATATTACCCAACTTCGCAAATAGAGTTTCCTTTACTCTATCTTTTGTAGGACGAAGAGATGGGTTTTTTCCTGATCTTATAAGACGCCCTTTTAAAGAGCCGGCAATTATACGGACCATATTAAGGTTTGCGAGGAAATATGCCTGCATCGATTCTAAAATTGAGCTGAGTATTTTCTAACTTTTGATTTGAATTATCATAAACATAGACACATTCAATTCCTATATTCATATTCATATCCATAATTTTTTTGTAGAACCTTATGCAATCCTTAAAAGAACCTTTTCCCGAAAATTGAGCTTTTCTTGGTAAATTATTTTGTGCCTTGAATATTTTAAGAGGAGTTAGAAAAACATTACTACTCTGTCCGATTGTCCCTATAATTTGTGCAAGTTCATTATCTAGCTTAAACCCAAAGCCACTACTACTTTTCGAAATTGTATCTTTATATCTCAAAATAGCCATAATTTGATATGGGGCATTCAAATTAGACTCATCACGCTCTATATAAAACACATCCGGTGATAAAAATCGGGAACTGTTAACTATATTATTTTTAAAAGCATACCCCTCATCTCGAGTTGGCAAATAAAGTATAAAACTTATTTTATTACTTTTTACTCTTAAATATTGGAGCCTAGCATTCTGAGGAAAAGATTGAAATAATTTCAAGCTAACATCCAGTACATTTTTCCCAATTAATATTTGGGTTATATATTGTTCACTTATTTCACTGGCAACAACAGCTTGCTGCATAACCTCTTTAGAGGATGCTATAACAGATTCCCCAATTTTTTTTGCTTCACCTACCACTTCAGGTATTTTTCCAGTTACTTTCCCAGGTATTTTCTCAGATACTTTTTTTACTTCTGATCTACCCGGAACTTTAATACCGATTTTCTTATAGAATTCACTTTTATAAACCCAAAAACCACCCGCTATCACTATAAGAGCCAATAATAAATAAAAGATTTTTAATATAGGTCTTCTTCTTTTTATTATAACTGGCCCCTCCTCTTTATCCTTTTTTGGAGGTAAAGAAGTATGTTTAGGGACAAATTCTTCTTTTTCAGCCTGTTCTATTAAATCTAAATTCTGCTCTGCTAATTCAAATACACTCTCATCAATTTTTTGCTCCGGTTTCGGTGCCTCTCCTTCTTCAATTGCCGGTGGTTTTTCCACAAATTCAACCTTGGGCTCAAAGATAGGGGATCTAACACTTTCCTCTCCTTGCAGACCAGGGATAGTTGCGAGATTAAGTTTTATCATTATTAACTCCCAGGCATTATACGAAGCATCAATCCCATAATATCAAGAAACTGACACATCGCTCCAATACCTTCACCATCATCCTTATATAAATTCAATGGCTTATAAACTGAAAAAGGATCAACTGTTCCCATATTCTCAACTTCATATGTTAGCAACATATTGAAAAAATCTGAGTCCACATCATGACAATAGAAAAACAAATAATCAAGAGAATCTACTCTATCATTTGACAATGTTTTCATCGCGTTCAGTTCCAAGATAACTTCTTCCCCAAGGCTATCAGGAGATGAATTACTTATTACTGAAAATTTTAAATCGTCTGTAAATTCAAATTCCAAATATTGGAAAAATTCACCAGAATCAACTAATAGCAGAATTTGTCTTTCCTCACCAACAAGCCAAACTCCCCACTTATTATATTTACCGACAGAACTCAATTTCTCAATTGCATTAGCAGCACTGAAAATATTTATATCCAGAGTATTGATACTGAAACCTGCTGGTTGAGCAGCTTTTACAAGGATTTTACCTAACTCTTTAAAATAAGATACAGTCAAATAATTATTAAAAACGCTATCTAAATCCTGAAGTAAAGGATAATGTTGTATAAATTTATTTTCAGCTACGTTGCCTAAACGCTTTGTAGTATTCCACTCTAATACTTCCTTAACATCCTTATCTGATAGACCAATATCAATCTTATTCGTAACAAGATCTGCCCAATTCGATGGTATCGATACTACTAAATTTCTATCTGGAACAGGTAGATCAGCTCTTACTTCTAAAAAAACCTTCTCCAGTTCTTTATGAAGTTGAGGATCATTTATCTTTGAAGGCTCAAATATGAACGGTAAAGACTTCTTTCCAACAACTTCAATAGAAAATGATGATTCTTCTTCTTTAACTAATTGCCCAAAACAAATAAAGTGCTTAGAAATACTTGCGCATATCATTTTGGTTTCTCTCAATTAAAAAGTTATATTAATTACTCCAGCTCTTCTCACCATTTACAATATATCCGCATGAAGTATCTTTAAAAGCAAAAACAAGGTAACGCGGTTCTCTAAACTCACCTTTTAAAGGATCCTGGATTCTAATATTATCTTCATCAATAATGATTTCATACTGTTCACCAATAAGAGGACTATATGCAAATGAATCGTCTAAATAATATGGTCTATAGTAAGTATCTGTAGAAACACGGGGACTTATTTCAGTATTTATCAAGCCCCTGTAAAGTGAATCATTCTTAACTTCATTTATTCGAGAAGAATGCACAAATATTGTATCATAAGTCCGGAGTTCTTCATTCCATATTATTACCTGATAGGATGTATCGAGCACAGTATCACGTCTCTGATATGAAAGAGCGAACGTTGTATCAAAAGTCAAGTAAAAATTCTTAGCAACATCCATCTCAAATGTACCCTCAGGAAAAAAAATTCTTTGACAATCATGAAAGTTGCTATCAGCTCTGGTGCTATCTCTTACTGTTGAGAGAATTTTCATCGCCAATACTGGATCGGTTTGATACTTACCAGCCATCTGTACATAAAAATTCTCAACATTACTGAGAATGGACATTCTTTCCCGACCAAGGTTCCGAATTGCTTCTTCCTCCTGCCAGATATTTGCCGGTAAATAAATTACCAGGATCAAAATTACAAATAGTATCACAGCAACAATGTTCAGAGTTTTCACTAACGATGGCTTATACTCTGGAGTTAATTCTAATCCTTCAAATTTTTCTTCACTCAATTGTAACCTCACCCCTTATTCGTTCTATTGTTTTTTTCCCTATTCCTTTAACCTTTATAAGTTCCTCAACGCTATTAAATCTTCCATTCTCCATCCGATACAAAATAATTCTCTCAGCGGTAACAGGTCCAATCTTCGGAATTTTCATTAATTCATCTTTTGTAGCAGTATTTATATTTATTCGATAGGAATCAGGTTTTGATATTTTCTCATCATTTTTCTGTGTGGCTTTGCTTCTGCTGGCAAAATAAATAGAATCTACTCTATCAGCCATTACTTTAAAATGTTCTTTTTCTTTATCCACCTTATCAGCATTAACAATTTCAACTTTCACAAAATTTGCCTTGTAAAGATGAATTGCACCTCCAATTAGAAAAAAAGCAACAAGGAATTGAATAACCAATCTCTCCTGTCTTGTTAAATTTAGCATTTTTCTTTATATATTAAAAATCTATAAATAAAAAATCCAATTAATTTTACGAATAACTACTTAATTTTTCCATACCTAACATTATTTTTAAACTTTTTACCCTCAATTTTGGAAAGCTTTTCATAAAGGTTTTTTTCTTCTCCAGAAACCCTATCTGGAATGTTCACCTGAATTCTAACTATCTGGTCTCCCCTTCCTGATCTATGAAGGTGAGAAATGCCCTTATTTTTCAATCTAAGCATTTTCCCAGGTTGAGTACCTTGAGAAATTGAAAGTTTAACCCGTCCATTAAGTGTTGGCACTTCAATTTCAGAGCCTAATACCGCTTCAGATGGAGTGATGTACATATTTATAAATACATCATCATCGTTTCGAACAAAATATTTGTGCGATTTTTCCTCAAAAATCACAATCAGATCTCCACGGGACCCTCCTCTAATACCGGCATTCCCTTCACCTCGAATTGTTAAATAATTACCCGTCGTCACACCAGCAGGAATATGTATTGATACCTCTTTCACCTGACGAAATCTACCATCTCCTCCACATTTAGGACAACGGTGTTCTACTACTCTACCCTCACCATGACAGTTAGAACAGGGACGAACATTCACTATTTGACCAAAAAAAGACCTGGCAACTTCCCTTATCTCTCCGCTACCACCGCAAACAGGACAAATAATTGTCGAAGTTCCTGGTTTCGCACCAGTCCCACCACATAAATCGCAGGATTCCATACGCTTAACTTTAACTTTTTTAGTAAGACCTGTATTAATTTCTTCCAATGTAAGATGAAGTTTCATCTTTAGATCACTACCGACCCGGGATGCTGTTCTACCTCTTCGCTTACTAGATGTAGCAGTACTAAAGAAATCCTCAAAACCACCAAAACCGCCAAAACCACGACCAAAAATATCTCCAAACTGCCTAAAGATATCGTCCATGGTCATACCACGACCAAACCCGCTGAAACCGGTTCCTTTCAACCCCTCATGGCCAAATTGATCATAAGTTCTCTTTTTATCTTCATCGGATAAAACTGAATAAGCTTCAGCAGCCTCCTTAAATTTATTTTCATACTCTTTGTTTCCCGGATTCTTATCGGGATGATATTTCATAGCTATCTTGCGATAAGCTTTTTTTATCTCATCAGCGGAAGAATTTCTACCAACGCCAAGTGTTTCATAGTAGTCTCGAGCCATAATTACTTACTTACAACCACCTTTGCATATCTTAAAACATGTTTTTTATATACATACCCTTTTTCAAATTCCTCAACCACCATCTCTGGCTCAATATCTTTCTCTTCTCGTGCCAGAACTGCATGATGAAAATCCGGATCAAATGGTTTATTCAAAGATTCAATAGGTTTAATACCAAGGTCTTCAAGTGTTTTAACAAATTTTTTATGTATTAATTCCAATCCTTTCTGAACTGATCCTTCAGAAATATTTTTATCATTATTGTATAGTGCTCTTTCAATATCATCTAAAATAGGCAAGACCTGCCTTAAAACACCTTCACCGGCATATTCAATTACTTCACGAATTTCCCTCCCAGTACGCTTTCGGTAATTATCGAAATCAGCCGCTAAACGTAAATACCTGTCATTAAATTCAATTAGTTCTCTTTCCTTTTCAGAAAGCTTCTTTTTTAGTTCCTTTCCTTTAGAAACTGTTGACTTTTTTTCAGGTTTAACTTTCATTTTGGGAGTTTCTTTATTCTCCTCTTCCTTTTGCTTTTTATCTTCCTCTTTCAACTTACCTTTCTCTCCTATTTTTAACAAAAACAAATGTAACAATATCAGCGATAAAATCTACAAGAGTAATTGCCTTTAGATAATTCATCCTTTTGTATCCAATAACAGCCACAAGACTTTTTAATTCACTAATTCTATAGACCTTTACAACCATACTAAAGTCAAGCAACAAATAGTCTTCATTTTCTGACCCGATCCCATCGGGACAACCTCAGGTTTCCCTTTTCGATTCTCGGAGATAATGGCAATTATTATACCATCCTCAATACGCATAACAATTTGACTCAATTTGTCTATATCCATAAAATCTGGTTTCAACATTAAACTTGATGTTCATGACAATTTGGCAATAGTTGACTGTGAAAAGTTATGAACTTTAGGAATTTCTTAACCATTGAACTAGCTGAAAATATACTCTGAATATAATCCAAAATCACTGCTTTCAGAATAAAATTTTCTCTATAGTTAATAGATTATTTATTTTAAATTCTTTCTCCATTTTGTGAAATTTAGTTTGTCTCCTCTGGTTATACAAGCAAATTTAAATAATTACAACCCATGAAAGCTAACAGAATTATTTATCTACCTGCCAAGTCTGCCCTGCATGAAAGCAGACGGACAAAAAGTAGTCGTCAGGAATGAAAGAAAAATATTAAAGCGAAAAAAGACTTGACTCTGTAGAAGAAAAGGTTTACCAACTCATTATCATTAACAGATTATTCTTTCAATTCGTCAGTTATTGAGCAGTAGTTTTATTCATCCTATAAAACCGCAAAGCCTCTAAATGTTATTTTAAAAACTTCCTGATCGCTCTTCTACTGCCTATTAAACCCAGAAGACTACCAGAAATTACAATTCCAATATAGTATCTATAACTGACAATGGCTTTGTATTCAATTACTGTTTGAAGATAATTGTTTAAAAAGTAAAATATCCCATAAATAAACAGAGATGCCAAACATGATCCAATAAAACCCTGTAAAGTCCCTTCGATTATAAATGGCCACCTGATAAAACTATTTGTCGCACCCACAAGTTTCATTGTTGAAATAACTTCTCGTCGTGCAAATATTGTCATCTTTATCGAATTAGAAGTAAGTATTATAGAAAGCAACGCCAAAAATGCAAAAACAGACACAACTGTAATCAATACGATACGTTGATACTTTTCAAGAAGAATAAGAAATTGTTTTCTATATTTGACCTCGTCAACTACCGGCTTGTTAGAAAGAATTGATGCAATACCCTCGACACTGACTAAATTTCTATAAATTGGTTTCAAATTAATCGTAAAAGAAGACGGTAAAGGATTATAATCAAGTATATCAAAAATATCTTCTCCAAATTCCTTCTTAAACTTCACAGCAGCCTTTTCAGGAGAGATATAATGTACATTTCGTACCTCTGTCATACTATCAAGAAGCGCTGCAAAATTATCAATCTCCTCAGATGAAGCGGTTTTATGAAGAAATATATCTACGTCAAATTGTGCCCGAATGTTTTCAACAAGAAAAAGCGTGTCTCTCGAACCAACATAACCAAAACCTACAAGAATTAATGAAATTGAAATGATAATAACAGAAAAAGCACCAGCATATTTCGAACGTATTAATCCTTTAAATCCTTCTCTTATTAGAAACCAAAAAACAGTCATGTGATGTTTACTATCTCTCCTTCGTCAATTTGAATTAGCCTGGCTCCTGGTATCCTTTGAATAAGACTATAATTATGGGTAGCAACAATAATTGCAGTCCCCTTCTTATTTATTTTATTTAGTAAACTCATTAAATCTATACTAACTCTAGGATCTAAATTTCCTGTTGGTTCATCTGCTAATATTACTACAGGCTCCTTTACAAGTGCCCGTGCTATTGCAACGCGCTGCTGCTCACCTCCTGAAAGCTCAGAGGGACGATAATGTACCCGATGTCCTAACCCAACCTGATTTAATACTCTATACACTCTCTTTTTTATTTCACTTGTTTTATAGTGAGAAACATAAAGACTTAATGCTACATTTTGATAAACATTTCTATCAGGAAGCAGTCGAAAATCTTGGAAGACCATCCCAACTTTCCGACGGAGATACGGAATTTCCCTATCATGGATATTATTACTGTTATAGTTGCGGATAATTACTTTACCCTTTTCCGGAAAAAGGTCCATATAGATCAAACGAAGTATAGTTGATTTTCCTGCACCTGATGGACCAGTTAAAAATATAAACTCTCCACTATTTACGGAAAAATTTACATTCTTCACCCCGGCTTTTTTTCCAAAAGTACAATTTACATTAATAAAAGATATCATAAGTTCATCATAAAAATTGGTTAAATTTAAACAGCATCGACTAATTAGTCAACGCAAACGAAAACATTGTAATAAACAACAATGTGAATCTCAAAAGCGGTACGTTTATGGTTTCGATGTTACACTATTCGTCTTGATTAACTTTTTATATTTACCTAATTTCTATAGTTAACAATTGAAAGGAAAGAAAATGAAGAAATTCCTCATTATTGTCAATATTATCATTTTTACAACTCTCATCTTTGCCGGAACCGGTCCAAATTTCAATGACTTTTTTATCAATAAAACAATGAGAATAGATTTTTATCAAACAGGAACTAAAACACAAACGATCATTAGTTTGGATGAGGTTATTGAAGAACCTATCTGGGCAGGAAGTCTCACAAATCTAATTGACACTTTGAATTTAGGGCACCACATTGTAAAAATATTCGATGAAAAGTCAGGTCAATTGATTTTCTCAAGGGGTTTTTGCAGCATATTTGGCGAATGGCAAACAACAAACGAAGCGGCAAAAGAGATATTTCGCACTTTCTCCGCATCAATCCTGATACCATTTCCAAAAAATCTAATAGGATTAACACTTTCCTCAAGAAACCGTCAGAATGAATTTATTGAGGAATTTTCAACTGTTATTAACCCAAATTCAAGCTTCATAAATAGAGACAAGCCAAAGGGAAAATATAGGGTAAAAGCATTGATTAAAAATGGCTCACCAAATAGGAAAGTAGATATACTTGTATTACCAGAAGGATATACAAAACGCGAACTAAAAAAATTTAAAAAAGAATTAAAACATTTTGTGGATGTGTTTTTCTTAAACACTCCCTTTAAAG
>JADHYC010000069.1 GCA_016782645.1 Fidelibacterota bacterium
AGAGGATATTTCGTATCGACAGTTGGCATTAATGAGGAAGTGATTCGAAAATACGTGGAAATGCAGGGCAAGGAAGACACAGGACAAGCGGAGCTTGAACTGTGAAAAGAACCACGTCTGTAAAGGCGTGGGTATCTATGTAAACAAGCGTTTTGAAATTTGAATTAAATGGAGGAAAAATGAAATACGTAGTGATTTTTCTAATGATAACCTCTATTACGGCTATTGGCTTAAGCCAGGATATTGTTGAAACTAAATGGGAAAAAGTATCATGCACGCTTTAGGTCTTTGTACAGGAGCATCAACTATAACTCTGGTGGATGCTGAAAAGAATGGAAAAACTATAGAAGTTAATGGTATCCATTCTTATGCACATTAAGGAAATACTGGGAAGTATTTATTGTTAAAATAAGTTAAATGTCTTTTTAAATTTAAACACAAAGGAGGCTAAGATGAAAAAGAACAACTACACATTAATTGTTGTCAAATGCGTTTTTCTTGCAATTGTGCTTCAAGCAGCGAGTTTATTTGCTCAGGGAACAGCTATTAAAGTAAAAACTGTTCCGGACTTTCCTGAAGGTTTACCACCCACTCCTATTATTTGGAATGGCGTCCAGGTAGGGTATACAAATTCTGGCGAAGCGGTAGATATTATTATTGATTTAAGCAATGAAAAAGAAGTTTTAAAAGTGGGTGAAGCGGAAATGAATTTATGGGGCTCTGGCTTGGGAATAAAGGGTGAGGTACTTAGTGGAAACGTAAAAATGAGTAAAGGACCAGTGTTGACTATTAAATCGAAGCTTTCTCCAAGCACTATCCTGGCAAATGCTCTAGAATATCATAAGGTATTTACTGACAGTTTGAATGCGCCGGATATTTCAACTAATCAAAAGATTAAGTTTTCAGGCTTACTTAGTAAGATATATAACTATGACTTTAAAACGGAAGATATATCATCTTCAATTACAGGTGTAGATAATGAAAATGGGTTAGTTTTTCTTGAGTTTTCTTATTTTAGTCTGATTGAAAAGACGTGGAAGGATACTTTACAAGTTTTGGATAGCCATTTTTCAGGCAAAAAACCCGCTACTGGTGCAGCCGCGCAGGTATTAGCGGATCGTTGGAGTAAGATTCCTAAAAATGGTACTTTAAAAATATCTCGAGATGGTGAGCTAGACCTGGTTTCAGTGAAGACAGAGAAGTATAAGTGGGGAACATATAAAAAGAATAAAAAAACAAAGAAAAAGTGTATCCTCCCCATAACCTTTTATGCGAAATAATCAATTTTACACTTTAATAACCTGTAGCTCTCTGTAGGGTTGTTCGTTCTGATATTGATGCAATAAACGTATATATATCGCAGAATAAGAAATTTTAAGTTTGTCAGACCATGGGTTATACTAGTGAGTTATGCATTGCTCGCCCATACCAGTACACAATACTGTTTTAATTACCGATTATCCTCAGTTATATATATATTACGGACAAATGTTGATGGAGATTTAATATTTTGCGCACATTAGGCCTTTGCACTGGAGCATCAACTATCACTCTGGTGGATACTGAAAAGAATGGAAGGGCAATAGAAATAAACGCCATTCATTCTTATGCCCATGAAGGAAATCCCAAACAGGTTGTTAAGGATCTGTTGAGAAAATTTGACCTGAAAAAAGTTGATTCAATTGTTGTTACAGGTCGGAGATTCAAAGAGTTTTTGAACCTGACTAATATCTCAGAACCGCTAGCTGTCGAATACGCCCTGAAACATATAAATAATGATGGTAAGCATTACAACGCAATCATAAGCGCTGGTGGTGAGACATTCATTGTCTATAAACTTGATGATTCCGGGAAAATCGGCAAGGTATTTACAGGAAATAAATGTGCCTCCGGAACGGGAGAGTTCTTCTTACAGCAGACAAGGAGAATGGATGTAAGTCTGGAGGAAGCAATCAAGTACGCTCGAAATGAAGAACCGCATCACGTGTCCGGAAGATGTTCCGTTTTTTGTAAGAGCGATTGTACACATGCAACCAACAAAGGTGTCCCTAAGGGAAAAGTGGTAGCTGGTTTATGCCAGATGATGGCAAGCAAGGTCCTTGAATTGCTCAAGGATACACTAAAAGAGAACATCATGATCGTCGGTGGTGTTACCAGGAACAAGGTAATGATTGAATATCTTAATTGTGAGATAACTAACTTGACCGTACCGAAAGAAGCGACATATTTTGAGGCTCTTGGAGCTGCTCTATGGGCAATTGAGAATAAGACAAAACCTATTGATGATCTAAGCAGACTATTTTCCAAACACACTACACAATTCGATTATCATCAACCATTGCATGATTTTGAAGATAAGGTAACCTTTACGCAGATGAAACGTGGAACGGCTAAAGATGGTGATAGATGTATCCTTGGTTTAGATGTCGGTTCAACTACGACAAAACTTGTATTGTTACGAGAGTCGGATCTGAAAATTCTTGCTAGTGAGTACCTCCGGACAAATGGCGATCCTGTTGGTGCTTCACGAAAGTGCTATAAAACTGTTTTAGACCAATTGAATGGTACAAAAGTAATAATTCGCGGGTTGGGTGTTACCGGCTCCGGCAGAAAAATAGCAGGGCTACATGCACTTACTGATGGTGTGATTAACGAGATCATAGCACATGCGACAGCAGCTCTTTATTTCGATTCCGAAGTAGATACTATTTTTGAGATAGGTGGTCAGGATGCAAAATATACATATATAACTAATGGGGTAGCCAGTGATTATGCTATGAATGAAGCCTGTTCGGCAGGTACGGGATCATTCCTTGAAGAGTCTGCAAAAGAGACATTAGGTATTGAGATGGAAGATATAGCTGATTGGGCTATGAAAGGCAATCGTCCTCCAAATTTTAACGATCAGTGTGCAGCATTTATATCATCAGATATCAAGAATACATTCCACGAGGGTATCCCAAAGGAAGATGTTGTAGCGGGCTTAGTATATTCCATTTGTATGAACTATGTAAACAGGGTTAAGGGAGCACGCCCTGTGGGAAAGAAAGTATTTATGCAGGGTGGTGTGTGTTACAACCGTGCAGTACCAATTGCCATGGCAGCATTGTCTGGCAAGGAGATTATTGTACCGCCTGAGCCGGGATTAATGGGTTCTTATGGTGTAGCGCTTGAGGTTAAACATCGAGTTGACCGGGGATTAATTAAAGAACAGCTGTTTGATCTTGAAACATTGGCAAACCGTGAGGTGAGGTATAAAAAACCTTTTATATGTCCAGGTGGCGAGGAAAAATGTGATCTTAAATGTGAAATTAACCGTATAGATATCGAGGGTAAGACATACCCATTTGGGGGTGCATGTAATAGATATTATAGTCTCCGGCATAAGATTAAAATGGATAAAGGAAGGCACGATCTGGTTGCACTGCGGCAAAAACTGGTATTTGAAAAGTTTGCTCCCGATCTGGCTGATCTTCCCAAAGATACCCCGACAGTAGGTATCTTACGTTCTTTTCTGACAAACACATATTTTCCTATGTTTGCTCATTTCTTTAAGGAATTGGGTTTTAGACCGGTGCTGTCAAAAGAAGTAGATCCGGAGGGAATAAACCAATGCGCAGCACCTCTCTGTTTCCCATGTGAGATATCTCATGGTTATTTCAAGAGCCTTTTGGACATTAATCCGGATTATATTTTTCTCCCACATATACAGGGTGTAAAGGTCGAGAATGGATATTATCTGTCAAAGTTGTGTCCACTTTTACAGGGTGAATTGTACTTTTTAAAGAGTGCTTTTGAGAAAAGATTGCTCAATGGTCCAATGCTTCTCTCACCATTCATTGATTTCGTTTCCAGTATAGAGGAGCAGAAGAAATCTTTTATGTCTATGGCATCAGATTTAAATGTAAGTAAGAAAAGAGCAGCAGTGGCATTTGAAAAAGCGGTAATAGTCCAGAACCAGATGCAAAAATATATGATAGAAATAGGAACAAATGCTATTCGTGAAATAGAGAGTGATCCCGATAGGATAGGTGTTATCCTATTTGGAAGGTCTTACAATGCCTTTGTACCTGAGGCAAATAAGGGCATTCCTAACAAGTTTGCCTCTCGAGGTATAACGATTATACCGGTGGACTTTTTTGACATTAAGTCTTATCCTGTTAAAGAACATATGTTTTGGTCTATGGGTCAAATTATACTTAAAGCTGCTGAGGGCATTAAAAATCATCCGCAGCTGTACGGAACGTTTATTACCAATTTCGCTTGCGGTCCGGACTCATTCATCATAGGATACTTCAGAGATATTATGGGCAGAAAGCCATCCCTGACACTTGAATTGGATAATCACGTAGCAGATGCTGGTCTTGAGACGCGAGTCGAGGCGTTCCTGGATATAGTTACTCGTTATAGGCAATTGAAAAAAAGCAAAAAGGTCACGAAGGTCACAAAGGACTCCGCTGGAGACTCCTACGGAGAAACAGAAAAAAAGCTTAAGGAATTCAGACAGGCAACAACCATGTTCAAGAATAAAAAATTCCTGATAACCACATCGGAAGGTGCAGAGATTTCATTGTTCGATCCTCGAGTTAGGGTTGTCTTTGCATCTATGGGTCAGTTCGGGACAGAGGCAATGACCGCAGTTATGAAGAATCTGGGCATCAGGGCAATTGCATTACCCGCTGCAGATGAAGAGGACCTAAAACTTGGACGGGGCAACACTTTATGCAAGGAGTGCCTTCCACTGCAATTGACTTTAGGCGCTCTTTTAAAATACATACGTAATAAACGGCCTAAAAACGAGATGACAATTTATTTTGTGCCGTCTTCTAGTGGACCTTGCAGATTCGGGCAATATCATATCTTCATGCGTGATTTTGCAAAAAAACATAAGATCAGGAATGTGGCATTCATGTCACTAACCATTAATAGTTCATATGAAGACTTTGGAATGGAATTTAAACTATTGGGCTGGCATGCAGGAGTGATAGCTGATATTTTTGAAGATATATATAATTCTATGCTGGTCGTTGCTGAGGATCGTGATAGGGCATTATCGGATTTACAGGCTATCTGGTCTTATGTTCTCAATGGTATTGAAAAGGGCAGGAATAATCTAAGAAAGGCTTTAGTGCAAGCCGCTAAAGATCTAAAGCGAATACCACATAAAAAGCCTCTTAAGGATGTACCACAAGTCCTTGTAGTGGGCGAGATATATGTACGTAAGGAGGGACTGTCCCGTCGTTGGCTGCCTGAACGCCTTGCTGAGAGTGGTATTGTTTCACATGTGGCTCCTATTCATGAATGGCTCTATTATGTTGAATGGCTGGCTAAATATAAATTGACTGATAGGATTTTAGGATTAAAGGATCGTCTAATCAAGAGAATAAAAAATAAAATAATGGTGAGGATAGAGAAGAAAATTAAGTATATAATGGCTGAATCAGGATGGTACATACCTCGAATTGTGGATGTAAATAGTGTGATCAAAGCAGGAGAGAACTTCATGTCACGGAAACTGATCGGCGAGGCAATCCTCACTGTTGGTGGTCCACTGGCAGAAGTCGGTAAAGAATTCTGCGGGGCAATCGCTATTGGACCGTTTGGATGTATGCCCAACCGATTGAGCGAATCGATCCTGAACCTTAAGATGGACAGGGAACATTTGATTCGGTTCAGAAAGGATAGAATGACCGATCAGGTAACGCACGAAGTCCCCAATATGCCATTCCTGGCTATAGAAAGCGATGGCAGTCCATTTCCTCAGCTGATCGAGGCACGTCTGGAGACATTCGTCATCCAGGCTCTAAGATTACATGAGGTTATAATAAGATATAGGAATGAGAATGAAAATTGATGTTTTATTGCAAATAATTAGACGTTTATTAAGATTTGATTGTACCGTATTATTGAATATTTACTGATTGAGGTGGAAAAATGTGGGCGGACTTCTTTATTGTTGGATGTTGGGTTATTTTTACTCTACTTTGGTTAATATTCCTTATAGTTTTTAAAACAAGAAACAGTAAACAAAAAAAAGAATATTCTGAGAAAAGTTATTTTGGCGGTTTATATATTACGGGAATCATTTCGATTGTTTTATATATAACGGAGTTTAGCAAATTAGATTTAATTTTTCCTTATCAAAAAATGCTTGGTGTCATTTTAGTTTTTTTTGGTCTTTCTTTTTCAATAATGGCTCGTATAAGATTAAAAGATTGTTGGAGTTTTAACGCATGTGTTACTAATGATTTTAGGATTGAAAAAAGATTTCCTTATAATATTGTAAGACATCCTATATATTTAGGTCAATCGTTGATGTGTTTAGGTACAGCTTTTGTCACAAGTAATGTTGGCATTTTTGTAATATTATTTGTGGGAACTTCTGTGCAAAATTATTTTAGAGCAGTTAAGGAGGAAAAATTAATAAATAAAATTACAAAAGGGGAATATGAAAAGGAATTTTCAAAGAGAGGGAGGTTTATACCTAAAATATAAATTCTTAATAGGGCTCATAATAAATATCGGGTTATCCACTTGAGCCCTTTAACCATAAGTATGAATATATTGGTATGAAAATTATCATAATGCAATTATTGAGTCTGGGAAGCGAGGATAGACTTATAAAAAACGTCGAATACATCTGCGACTTTTTAACTAATTTTAGCCAGTTGCATTTCTTATGTTAGAAGCTATCATACTTGCAGGAACCCCTAAAAGTAGAAATCGCTTGATTCAGGGTAAGAATAAGTTCTTTGCTAAGCTGAATAATAACTATCTGGGCTATTTAGTTGTTAATGCATTCATTGAATGCTCAATGATAAACTCAATATATATAATTCCTGAAAAGATATATTGAAAGGATGAGGATAAAATAATTTCCTCTTTGGGTATTTTCAGGTCAATATATTTGTCCAATAAGAATTTCAAGCATTTTGAGTTCTGGTTAAACACGAGTACAATGTCCGTCCGTCGTGAAAAAAATCCGTATCCGAAATTTTGTTTTAAATTCTGATACGATTGATCGAAATAAATTGTATAGCGAACCTTGTTAGATTAGGTGTTGACATTTATATTTTAAATCTCTATATATATCCATGGTAAAAAGGTACACAATTAAAACCGGCTAATAAACATATCTAAACTTAAAAAAGGAGTGATTGATATGAAAGTAATCAAATTGATCTTATTGGTGATTTTTTTAAGTTGTTTGGTTTTTGCCCAGGAAGAACAGATATCATCGGGACAGGCAAATGCGTTGAAAATTCTAGCAGAAAGAAATGGTTTTACGACAGAATTGCTTAACGAATATTTGAACCAGGAATATGGAACAACAATTGATGGATTGACAAAAACAACCGGGATTATATTAATAAAAAAATTCCAGAGCGCTAACCCGCCACGTCCTTCAGAGATTAGAAGAATTAAGCCTGTTGTGGAAAAAGCACCGGAAAAACCAACACTTGCGACAATTTTAGAAGAGGGGATGTCAAAACGTTTTCATCTTATTGATAAAAGCGTTATAGAAGGTACAATTGTACAAATCGATGATGATATATGTCAGATTGAAACCGCAGATGGTCTGTTGTTTATTCCAAAGAGTGATATTCTGGATGAAACGGTAGAAATCAGTAAAAAGGATGGAACAAGATATTCAGGTCCTGTCCTAAAAGAAACTCCGGAAGATATTACGATTCGATCACGATATGGCGATGTGGTTTTGGTTAAGCGGGATATTCGGGATTTTGACCGGTACCACAGTGGAAAACTGGTTCCTATGACAGAAGATAAGAGAAAATTTTTCAGAGGAGAGGCGCAATTAATATCAATCCTGATGGATCCGACAGCCTTTCTACTGGAATCGCAGACTTTTTATGTTAGCGGACTTTCAATCGGATACGGTTTTACCGATAGATTTATGTTGACATCGAAGTTTGGCTCCGGGTTTTCCGGTGATCTGAATATACATCCAAAGATCAGGATTTTTCATAAACAAACCGGCACTACGGAAAGCGCAGCATCTATTGGACTTGGAATACATCGGGCTTATCCGTTAACATCGTTAGCGGCGAAATATTCACATACAATTATTGATTCTAATGATGTATCATTAAATGAAATAAAAGATATTGGTATCGATGATGTATTAAAAGAGAAAAATGCAAAGAGTATGTACTCAGAGTTTTATTTTGTTCTTTCAAAAAGACGCACTCTGGAAAGTGGTCGGGGAAAAGTCGGCTGGTCCATAGGATTTAAAACAAATACTTTACCCTGGATAAAACCGGAATTGAATAGTGGATATAGTTGGAGTACTGAATCTCAATTTAAAATGCCGTTTCGGGTATGGGCGTCTTTAGAGTATGATCTCCGGAAGAATTTAAAGTTTGTCGGTTCTGTCTGGGCTGACAATTCTAACAAAACTCAAAATATCGAGGAAGTATTTAAGGACTATATTAGTGATGGTACGCCGTTTGTGTTAGACTCGCCAGGCGGGGAATATTATCTATTTGATTTTGATTTTGGTTTTTTATACGCATTTAATGAAAATTTCCGGATCGGGCTTCATTTCCAGCAACCTTTCTTAGATTTCTATTGGGAATTTTTTGAGTTTTAAGCCAATTTTCAAAAGGTAAGAAAACATATGAGAGTATTCGCGACATTTATTACTCTTACTCTATTATTGCAATTAAATTGTTACAATAACGCCCATTTGAGAACTCAGAAGAGATTAGAAGATGGTGAAAAAGTTAATTCCTTGACCGGTAGTTTAACGATTGGAGGTCCATCACAATTAGATAAAGGTTCGACAGGCATTCCAGGATGCAGGATGGAAGGATCTATTTTAAAAGGAGATGGAAAGGGAGAAAAGGGGCTGTATATAGGAGGTGGAATTGGTGATATTGGAATTGGTTATTTAATTGGGTATGAGAAAAAAAAGTATATAAAATCAGGAAAAAATACACCATATAAAATAGGTCTTCAGAGTGAGATAAATTATTCAAGTGGTTTTGAAAGTAGTGGTCGTACAATAGCGGTTCAATTAAGACCTTCAATAATAAGTATTGTTACTGACAATCGAACAATGTATCATGGAATTCATGGTTTATGTTCATATGGAGATATAATTACTACAGAATATTATGATTACGGTTATGATGCCTATGAAAATACAAATAAATATAAATCCACAAATCTTGGAATTGGTTTCACAATCGGTACTGAAAAACATACCAAAAGTTCCTCATTACAATTTCAGTTTGATATCTCATTGTTAAAAAACTACTTCACTGATAAATCTCTTAAGCAGAATATTTCTTTACTAGTTTCAACTAGTATCGGTATGAATCGGTTTTTCTCACCTTTGAAAAAGAAAAAAGAAAAAATTCAAAAGTACGACTTCTATCTAAACAATGATTACGAAAAACAAAAACTTCTTGAATCAAAGAAAATGAAATTTGACCCGGAAACCGGACTACAGATCAAAGAAGGGGAAATCAAAGAAAAAATCCCAATATTTGATCCTGAAACAGGAAAATTTATTTCAGGAGAAAAACCCGATACCACCAAGATTCTATTTGATCCAAACACTGGAGAGATTATCAAGGACAGCACAGTTAGTACCTGCGATACGAGCAAACTAGGTGATATTCAGGAAAAGGCTGAGGAAAACGAATATATACTTGATCCGACGACAGGTAAATTTGTAAAAAAAAGTGAAATGGTCGTACAGATAACAGAAGCACAGGTTATTATGAAAGCTATGAACGATGCAAAGAGCAACCATTCACAAATTTTAAATGTTGGTTGTGGCGCCGCTGGATGTTTATATCCATTATTAGGAATTCCAGCAGGAATATTGTATGCTGAATCAAATATATTTCCCACCATAGATCTTGAATCAGCTTACGTTCAGCAGTTAAATCCTGATTTGCGAAAAAGGTATATTAAGACTTATAAAGTTGAACAAAGACGATTGAGACGTTCTGCTGTTTATGGAACTCAGGGTGCCATTTCAATTGCTGCATTGATATTCATTCTAACATTAATATGAAATACATTTACTGTGTAATGTACTAATTGTGGAGGATATATGGTTAATTGTAAAGGAATTGCATTAATATCATTTGCCATACTCGGATTGATGATATATTCATGTGATCCGCTTGTAAACAAATTTGATGATGTTGAAGATGCAGAAATGTACACTGCAAAAAATATTGAGACGCCACCGAATAACATTGACACTTTGATATTTATGACCTGGAATATTCGGTTCGGGGTTGCTCGTTTACCTTGGTTTGGAGATTGTTGCGGAAATAAGGTAATAGTGGAAAAAAGCGATGTACATCAAAATCTTGAAAATATAGCCAACTTTATAAATGAAGTAAGACCTGATATTATCTTCATGCAGGAAGTTGATATAGAATCCAAGAGAACCGCCTACATTGATGAAGTGCAGTGGCTTCTTGATAATACCTATTTCAATTACGGTTGTTATGCTTCAATGTGGGATGCTCAATTTGTACCTTCTGATGGATTGGGACGCATTAATACCGGAAATGCTATTCTTTCACGCTGGAAGATAGAAGAAGCAGAACGAATTCAACTTCCGCTACGTGGCGATCAGGATGCGCTTACGGAATATTTTTATTTGAGAAGAAATTTACTTAAGACAAAAATTGCCGTTCCTGGTATTAATGACTTTTATGCTCTGGATATCCACATGTCAGCTTTCTCAACTGATGACACTAAGCAAAGACAGTTAGATCGGGTTATCGAAGAACTTGAGACACTGGACAATACTAATTGTCAATTTGTTATAGGAGGTGATTTTAATCTTATTCCGCCGGGCTCTGATTCGACTGATTTTTGCGATGAAGATAAATGTGCCGGAGAATCATTCCATGGACCAAATGATGATCCGATGCACAAAGAAGGAAGTTATTTCACGCCGGAAATCGATTGGTTACAAGTCATGTATTACAACTACAGCCCCGCTGTACCCCATCCGGATTATTTAAGCGATCAGGAACATTACTTTACGCATACACCTGAATGGGACGGCTTCTGGAACCGCAAACTGGATTACCTTTTTACTAATATGAGCTGGATTACCGGTACTGACTCTACATATCAAGATATTACAGTTCAAAACAGTTTATCAGATCATGTTGCTGTAAGTGCAAAATTGGAGGTCGGAAATGGCAAATAAAAATATCCTCAGATATATTGGAATATTATTAATTCTGATTGGAATGAATTCGGCTTTGGTTTCTGATGAAATTTCGGCAAATCAAAGCTGGTCTTCGGGTACGGCCTATCTGCTCCCAGTAAAAAGGTATGAAATCGGTATATTTCAACCCTTGAGATATGGACTATCTGAAACCAGGGAAATATCACTTCATCCAATATTCGCTTTTGTGTCGCCCAACTTAAATCTAAAACTGGCACATGATAAGATAGGCAATTTGCAATTTGCTTCCGATCATGGTATCATTTATCCAACTATTTTAATGAATCTGATATCCCGTGAGGGAACCGGAGGAATTATCTCTCCCGAATTTGAAATACCACATATGATTTCGATTTATAACGGTGTAATTTTATCAAAACCACTTGGGAATTACCATCTAATTACCGTCAAGGTTGGTTTTAATTTTGCAATAAAGTTCGGCGAACTTGATAAAAGAACAACAATTGACTTACCTTTGGTTTTTCCACGGTTAAATGTTTTTTATAACAGTTATGGATTCAGAGGTGGCTGTGATTTAAAAGGAAAAATATTTAAAAAGTGGTATTATTTAGCCGATATTGACATCTTTTATTTTCCCGGTGCAGACGAAGATTTCGCCTTTGAACATAAAGGTTTAATTCAATGGAATAAGAGTAAGAAGTTCCAACTTTGTTTTGGGTATAAATTATCCTACTGCAATTATCCATTTGGTTCCCAATGGCATCTGTTGCCTGCTTTTGATATCCAGTTTGCAAAGCAGTTAAAAACTAAGAAGTAATAAAAGATTTATTGGTAATGATGGAATCGTAAAAAGTGATTATATGTGTCCGGCAGCTGCCTGCCCGACAAGCAGGCGGGCCGGATGAAAAAGTCTCCGCCACCAAGCAAAACAGCGGAGGTGTTTAACTTGATAAAGAGCGGCGAAACCCCGCAGCCAGAAAACTTTTTACATTTATCGTCAAGCAATTTTAACCTTGATATTACTGAATATCTAAACTAAAATCGTAGCAAATAGAAAAGGGCAACTATGCTTGAGTTTAAATAGAAAATCTTATTTTAACGACAAGAGGAATTGACCTTTTGACATTAGAAGACTTTAAATCAGATGATAGATTTTCTGAAAATACACGAAGAATTTTATGAGACACAAAAAGCTGTCTATAAGCATTTATGCAAGATGCATAAACCTATGTTAAACAAGTAAGAATTCACATAATTAACCTTGTTATTAAAATCGCAAATTTAAGAAATATTAGGATGAGAAAATGATTAAACGAACAGAAAATAAATTATTTTTTTGTGGTGTATTGGTTTTGATTGTCTTGATATCATTATCAAGCGCTTATGCTTATAATCCTGATGAAATGCAGGGAAGGATTAATTCCGAAAGATTCAGACCAGATCGCTCCGGATTTCACTTCGAAGAATTTGAAATGAATAAAGAGACGACAAATACTGCATCTGATAGTAATACCACATTGATCGGACGGTGGGCAAATGGACCATGTTATGCCGTAGATGTGTCAGATAATATTGCCTATTTCGGTAATGGCGGCTATCTTGAGATTGTTGATATTTCAGATCCTGCTAATCCTGTTGGGTTGGGAAAGATAGTTACACCATCAGTCGTTGAAGGCATTGCGGTCAGCGGAAATTATGCCTATGTGGCGGATGCGTTTGATGGTTTACGTATCATTGATGTATCCACACCCTCTTATCCCACAGAAGTAGGCTTCTTTGATACGGGAGACTGTGCTTACGGCGTTGCGGTCAGCGGAAGTTATGCCTATGTGGCGGATAGGACTGATGGCTTACGTATCATTGATGTGTCCACACCCTCTAATCCCACCGAAGTAGGCTTCTTTGATACGGGAGACAGGGCTTACGGCGTTGCGGTCAGCGGAAGTTATGCCTATGTGGCGGATTGGTCTGATGGCTTACATATCATTGATGTATCCACACCCTCTAATCCCACCGAAGTAGGCTTCTTTGATACGGGAGACTGGGCTTACGGCGTTGCGGTCAGCGGAAGTTATGCCTATGTTGCGGATAGGTCTGATGGCTTACGTATCATTGATGTATCCACACCCTCTAATCCCACCGAAGTAGGCTTCTTTGATACGGGAGACT
>JADHYC010000070.1 GCA_016782645.1 Fidelibacterota bacterium
TAATACATTTATTCGTTACAAAGTCCAGCCTGGGCGGGGAAGCCCCAGCTTTGAACGAAACAAAATCGAGGAAATATGACAGCAAATTTCTAAATTGAATGTATAAAAAAATAAATGTAAGGAGATCAAAAATGAAAAGATTTAAAGGCACAAAAACTGAAAAGAATATCTTAACTGCTTTTGCAGGAGAATCACAGGCACGTAACCGTTATACCTATTTTGCAAGCAAGGCTAAAAAGGAAGGATATATACAAACTTCTGATATTTTTACTGAAACGGCTGATCAGGAAAAAGAACATGCCAAGCGCCTTTTCAAATTCTTAGAGGGCGGTGAAGTAGAAATTAATGCAGCATTTCCAGCTGGAGTAATTGGAGATACTATTGATAATCTTAAGGCATCTGCAGCAGGAGAGAATTACGAACATAGGACTATGTATCCGGAATTTGCTAAGATTGCTGAAGAAGAAGGATTTTCAGAAGTAGCAGTAGTAATGAGAGCGATTGCTGTTGCGGAAAAGCAGCATGAAAAACGCTATCTTGCACTTGCTAAGAATATTGAAGAAGGGAAAGTTTTCAAGAAGGACAAACCTGTAGTATGGCGCTGCAAGAATTGTGGATATATTCATGTTGGTACTGAAGCACCGGAAAAATGCCCAGCTTGTGCGCATCCCAAGGCATATTTTGAATTATTGGCGGAGAACTGGTAGTTATTTTGATAGCTAAAAAAAGTTGCCTTAGTACAGATATGTTGAAATTGAAAAGTGAAAATATCAAAGTGTAAATTTTCACGAATGAAGTTTTGTGAAGTGTATATTTTTAATAGCGGAAATGTTGAAGCGCAACCCGAAATCATAGGAGATTGAGTTATGAATAATATTTCTGAAAAGAACAAAAAGGAACTCCTGAAAAAGTTGTTCAAACGAACCCATGAAGGAATTCCAATAAGGGATGTTAAAGAAGAATTTAAAGAATTGATTAAAGACACAACGCCTGCGGAGATATCTCAAATAGAAGAGGATCTTATCAAGGAGGGAGTTCCAAGAGAGGAAATACATAAACTCTGTGATGTTCATATTGAACTTTTAAAAGAATCGCTGGAAAAAGAAAAGATCATAGTGCCTCCTGGACACCCTGTTAATATCTTGATGGAAGAGCATAAAATGATATTGAATTTTGCGAGCGAATTGAAAAAAATTGCTGAAAATATAACACTCGCAAAAGACAGGGAATCTCTAAAAAGTCAAATGGAACACTTAAATCATGTGAAAAAGCATCTGAAGAGTTCTGAAAGTCACTATATCCGCGAAGAGAATGTCCTGTTTCCTTATTTGGAGAAACATGGAATTACTCAACCACCTGCTATAATGTGGATGGAACATGATCAGATACGGGAGATTAAGAAAGATATTTACAAACTCATCGAGAATGAAAATATCGAAGACATAGAGAAGTTTGCAAAACAATTGGAAGAAGTCTCTATCGCATTTGCGGAAATGGTAGCTGGTCACTTCTACAAAGAAAATAACATTCTCTTCCCGACTGCTTTGAATGTTATCACTGATACTGAATGGAAAGAGATCAGAAAGCAATTTGACGATCTCGGCTACTGCTGTTTTACGCCCAAACTCGAAAAGATTGAAGATGAGGTAGTAAAGGAAACATCATTGGAAGCTGAAATGGAAGGTTTAATACAATTTGAAAGTGGAAGTATGACTATTGATGAACTGGAGCCATTTCTCGATGCTCTTCCGGTAGATGTCACTTTTGTTGATAAAGAGGATACAGTTCGTTACTTCAACCAGCCGAAGGATAGGTTTTTCCCGAGAACCAAGGCAGTTATAGGCAGGAAAGTTCAGCAATGCCATCCTCAGAAGAGTATCCATATCGTAAGTCAAATACTGGAGGATTTCGAAAATAAGAAGAGGGATTCTGCGGAATTTTGGATCAATATGAAAGGAAGATTAATCTATATCAGATATTTCCCAGTACGTGGTAAAAATGACGAGTATTTAGGATGTTTAGAAGTAACCCAGGATATTACTGATATTCAAAAGATTAAGGGAGAAAATAGATTATTGTCGGGTGAAAAGTGAATTTACGGACGTTTCACAAAATCTGCTATGGAATGTATGTTGTCAGTTCAAAGCTGGGAGATAAATTCAATGGACAAATTGCAAATGCAATAGTCCAGATAACGGCAACCCCGCCCATAGTAGCAATTAGCATAAACAAAAAGAATTTAACCCACGAGTATATTTTGGAGAGTAGAGTTTTTACAGTTTCTATCTTATCCGAAGAAACTCCTATGAAATTCATAGGACAATTTGGATTTAAATCTGGCAGGGATTTTGATAAATTCAAGGATATAGATTACAAGATTGATAAAACAGGAGTTCCAATAATTCTGGATAATTCTATAGCATACTTTGAGACTGAGGTTGTTGATGCTATTGATGTGGGAGGATATACTGTTTTTATTGGGAAAGCGATTAGCGCTGAGATACTGAACAATAAGGAGCCTTTGACCTATGCTTATTATCATGAAGTAAAACATGGTAAGTCACCAGAAACTGCTCCAACATATATTGAGGAGAAAAAAGAAGGAAATAGAAAAAAGGAGGTTACTTTGACTAAATATGAATGTACGGTTTGTGGATATATTTATGATCCTGCAAAGGGCGATCCGGATGGTGGAATTGAACCCGGAACAGTGTTTGAAGATATCCCGGATGACTGGGTTTGTCCTGTTTGCGGTGCGGGAAAAGAAGATTTTGAGAAAGTGGAGGAATAAGTGGCTATTAAAAAAATCAGAGATGATATCTATTCAGTAAGAGCAATAGACTGGGGTAGAAGACTGTTTGATGAACTGATCCCACTCCCGGATGGAACAAGTTATAATGCCTACTTAATTAGAGGCAGTGAAAAAATTGCTCTTATTGATACTGTTGATCCTGCAAAAGAAAATGTGCTTATAAACAACCTTAAAAGATTGGGTATAAGTAATATTGATTATATCATTGCTCACCATGCCGAGCAGGATCATTCCGGTTCTATCCCGAAAATATTAGAAATTTATCCTAACGCTAAAGTAGTTACGAACCTGAAGTGTAAGAATATGCTAATGGATTTACTTTTGATTTCTGAAGATAGATTTATTGAAGTGAAAGATTGGGAGACTATTTCTCTCGGGAATAAAACCCTTCAATTTGTTATGACTCCATGGGTTCACTGGCCTGAGACTATGGTAACTTATCTCAAAGAGGATAAGATACTCTTTCCCTGTGATTTCTTAGGCTCTCACTATGCATCAAGTGACCTTTATGTAACAGACGAAGCAAAGGTATATGAATCGGCAAAGCGTTATTATGCGGAGATTATGATGCCATTTCGATTAAACATCAGAAAGAATCTCGAAAAACTAAAAGAGCTTGAAATTAAAATAATAGCACCAAGTCATGGACAGATTTACGATAATCCCGGATTTATTTTAGATGCTTATAGAGATTGGATTTCGGATGATGTGAAAAATGAGGTGATAATCCCTTATGTTTCTATGCATGGAAGTACAGAAAAGATGGTTGAATATTTTATGGATTCCTTGATGGAAAAAGGTATAACGGTGAAACCATTTAATCTTACTGTTACAGATATTGGTGAACTTGCAATTGCTTTAGTTGATGCGGCTACAGTGGTGATTGCCTCACCAACAGTTTTGGTTGGACCTCATCCGAGTGCAGTTTATGCAGCCTTTCTTGCAAATGCTCTCAGGCCAAAGACAAAATTTGCATCTGTGATCGGTTCTTATGGTTGGGGTGGAAAGATGATTGACCAGATTGTCGGCATGCTTGGTAATCTTAAAGTAGAACTACTTTCTACTGTAATGGTTAAAGGTTTTCCAAAGAAGGAGGATTTCAAGGCGCTGGATGATTTAGTTGAAGAGATATTTAAAAAACACAAAACATTAACATGATCGGAGATTAATATGAGCATGTTTAATTCAAGCGAAATCTATCAATTTGCAATCAAAATTGAAGAAAATGGCGAAAAATTTTACCGCCAGATGACCGAAAAATTGGATGATCCAAAAGTCAAAGAGTTATTTACTTTTTTAGCAAATGAAGAGGTAGATCACAAAAGAACTTTTGAAAAAATGTTGTCCAAATTTGAGGATTATACTCCGGTAGAAAGCTATCCAGGTGAATATTTTGCTTACTTAAAAGCCTATGCGGATAATCTTGTATTTGGCTTTAAAAGGTTTGACGACGACATTTCGAAAATTGAGGATGCAGCCTCAGCTGTTCAATTTGCAATTGGGAAAGAATTGGATACAATAATGTATTTTCAGGAAATGAAGAACATTGTTCCTAAAAGCGAATTAAACCGGATAAATGCAATAATTAATGAAGAGCGAAAACATGTTGTAAAGTTATCAGAGATTAAAAGATTAATTTAACACGATACTGCTAAAGCCAAGGAGATTTAAAATGACTAAGAGATTGCAAATATACAAATGCGAAATTTGCGGTAATATTGTAGAAGTTCTACATGTTGGAGGAGGAAAGCTTGTCTGTTGTGGTCAACCAATGAAACTTATGGAAGAAAAGACAGAAGATTCATCGGTTGAAAAGCATGTTCCGTTTATAATAAGAGAAGAAGAAAAAGTTACAGTTAGGGTCGGCGAAAGTACGGCTCACCCAATGGAAGAAAAGCACTATATCGAATGGATTGAGGTGTTGGTTGACGGCAAATCTTATAGGCAGTTTCTTAAACCTGGCTATAAACCTGAAGCAGTATTTTTCGTGTCAGGTAATGATATTACTTCAAGGGAGTATTGTAATATTCACGGTTTGTGGAAAAGTTAAAGTAACACAAACACTTTTGTTTGTGTAGAAAATATTATTAGTCCTTGGTGTCTTGGTGGCTAATAAAAAAGAGAGAGAAAGAAAATGATTAGTAAAGAAATTGAAGAAGCGCTGAATCAACAAATCAATAAGGAAATCTATTCTGCATATCTCTATCAATCTATGTCCGCTCATACTGCATTTCTCGGATTAAAGGGATTTGCAAACTGGTTCGCAATTCAAGTGCAGGAAGAGTTAAGTCATGCTCAGAAAATATATGATTATGTGAATGATCAAGGTGGAAAGGTTAAACTAATGGCAATTGAACAACCACCATCAGAATTTGAATCACCGTTGGATATGTTCGAAAAAACGCTTGAACATGAAAAGTTTGTCACAAAATCTATCAATGAGTTAGTTGACCTCGCCATTAAAGAAAATGATTATGCAACTCAGATTTTCTTGCAGTGGTTCATTACCGAGCAGATTGAAGAGGAGAGTAATGATAATGATATTATTTCTAAATTGAAGTTTATCGGTAAGGACGGTAACGGATTACTTATGCTTGATAAGGAACTCGGTGCGAGAATTTTTACGCCACCGACTGCAGTAGTATAAAAATAAATTAGAATCTAAATTGAGCGATTTATGTAACACAAACACTCTTGTTTGTGTAGAGGATATCAAATATATGCAGTAAACAAAAGGGGTAGCAATTGGGTGCTGAATGAACCGACGGTGACAAGATTAGAATCGCTCAATATAGATAGAAGCAACTTCCGATATTTCATAAAGAAGGAGTATCTTTATAATAAAGAGATATTTCAAATTGAAAATTGCAAATACCAAATTTCAAATTTTTAAATCATAAGGAATTTCTGTAGAGATATTTAGTAAGTGAGGAGTACAATCGTGCCGGAAAAGCAAAAATTACCATCTGAAAAAAGATACCACCGTTATCAATTAATACTTTCCATAACTGAATTTGTACTAGGACTGGCATTTTTACTTGTCATTATCTTGACAGGTTTTTCAACCGGTCTAGAAAATTGGATTCGTGGGTTTGCTGCAAACGACTATCTTGTTTTAATTATTTTTGTCATTGCACTTGGAATAATGGAGTTTGTTTTGCTTTTTCCATTATCTTTTACATCGGGATATATACTGGAGCACAGATTTAACCTGAGTAATCAGAGTTTTGGAGCCTGGGTGTGGGAAAAGTTTAAGGGGCTTTTAATTGCTGGACCATTGGGATTAATACTACTTATAATTTTTTATACGCTTTTGAGAAAATTTCCTGTCTCCTGGTGGTTCATTATGGGAACAGTTATGTTACTTTTTTCTGTAGTGTTAGCCCGATTGGCGCCGATTCTGATTTTCCCGCTGTTCTATAAATTTGAAAAATTAAAGGACGATGAACTTGCAGAAAAAGTATCTTCTCTATGTGAAAAAGTGGGAATGAAGCTAGAGGGTGTTTATCAATTTAATCTTAGTAAAAGCACAAAAAAGGGTAATGCTGCTTTTACCGGACTGGGGAAATCACGGCGGGTTATTTTAGGGGACACTTTGTTGAATAATTTAAAAGCTGAGGAAATTCTCGGCGTTCTGGCACATGAACTTGGGCATTTTAAATTGAAGCATATATGGAAATCAATGGGGCTGGGTGTCATTACCACATATTTGGGGTTATTTTTAGTCTCGGTTATATATAACTCAACTTATCCCTCTATAGGGGAACATCCATGGACAATTGCCGCACTGCCATTAATGGCGTTAATACTAACTCTTTATGAATTTATAACATCACCTATGATGAATGCCTATTCCCGTTCAAACGAAAGAGCAGCTGATGATTTTGCGGTTAATTTAATAGGTGAGCCTAAATCATTTATATCCGGTTTGAACAAGTTATCAGATCAGAACCTCGCCGATAGAACCCCGAACCCAATTGTAGAATTTTTGTTTTATAGTCACCCTTCAATAGAAAAGAGAGTAGCACGGTTGAAAATGGAAGAGACTAGGAATTATAATATACCGTATACTAAGAAAGCTGTATAAAATTTATATCTTTTTCATTATCAGGTTTTGGTCAAAACCTGTTTAGTCTTCGCTGCGCTCAGCTGATCTATAGCTTTCCGACCGGGAGAGACAGGTATGTTTTGGGTGATGATTTTCATTGATTTGGGAGGCATTTTTTAATATATTTAGGGTCGTGATTTTATATACTGAATTATTATTTTGAATTTTAACATAGATTCCTTGTTAACAAAACTTTTGATAGAAGAAATACTAAATATAGAAACATATACAAAGTTTACTAATTCTAATTTTCTCAAATTAATTTTCCGATTAAAATAAAACCAAAGAGTAGCTATGTTGCGTTCGGATTTGACCGATCCTAAAAGATTAATTGAAGATGTAGAAATAGAGAGAAATCTCAGACCGTCTACATTTTCGGAATTTATTGGTCAAAAGAATATTGTTGATAACTTAAAACTTTATATAACCGCAGCAGTAGAGCGTGGTGAACATCTTGATCATGTACTTCTTTTCGGGCCTCCCGGATTAGGCAAGACTACGCTTGCGTATATTGTAGCTCATGAATTGGGTGTAAATATAAAAACCTCATCGGGACCTGTATTAGAGAGAGCAGGCGATCTTGCAGGTATGCTCACTAACTTATCTCATAGAGATGTTTTTTTTATAGATGAAATTCATCGCTTAAATAACGTTGTTGAGGAATATCTTTATTCAGCAATGGAAGATTTTAACATTGATATTGTTATAGATAAGGGACCAAATGCCAGAAGTATTCAACTTAATCTTGAAAATTTCACGCTTATTGGCGCTACTACGAGATTAGGACATTTAACATCCCCAATGCGTGACCGCTTCGGTGTTGTATTAAGAATAGATTACTATACACCTGAGGATCTTTTTAAAATCCTGATACGTTCTTCTAATATTTTAAATATCAAGTTACACACTGATGGAGCTAATGAGATAGCAAAAAGGTCAAGAGGTACTCCGAGGCTTGCTAATAGAATATTACGAAGAACAAGAGATTATGCTCAGATAAAAGCAAATGGTGAAATTAACAAAGAAGTAGCCAACAAATCCCTTGAAATGTTAGAAATTGATGAGTTTGGTTTAGATAATATGGACCGTAGGATTCTTTCCACAATTGTAGAAAAATTCTCAGGTGGTCCCGTTGGATTAAACAACCTTGCTGTTGCTATTGGAGAAGACGCTGAAACTATCGAAGATGTTTATGAACCCTATCTTATACAGAATGGTTTATTACAACGAACATCTCGAGGTCGTCAAGCTACTCCAGAGACTTATAAATACTTTAAAATGGCAGAAGAAGGTCATCAGCAAACCCTGTTTCATTAATGGAGGAATTTCTATGAAACATATGAGACTTTCAGATTTCGATTATGAACTACATGAGAAACTCATTGCACAATATCCTATAAAAGAGCGTGATCATTCTCGATTGATGGTTATTAACCGTGCTGATGGTAGTATCAAACATAAACGTTTTTACAATATTATTGATTATCTGTACCCCGGTGATCTACTTGTCTTGAATGAAACAAAAGTTTACCCAGCACGATTATGGGCTGTTAAAGATAGAACAGAGGCTGTAGTTGAAGTGTTTCTGCTCCGGGAATTGTCGAACAATCTGTGGGAAGTAATGGTAAAACCCGCACGGAAAGTCCGAATCGGGAATAAACTTACAGTCGCTGAAGGGGTTCAATGCGATGTCATTGATAATACAGTTTCCGGCGGTAGAGTTGTAAGGTTTAAAGGAATTGAGCAGGAAGATTTATATGCTCTCATAGATAAGGTTGGGAAATCACCATTACCGCCATATATTGATCGAGATCCCATTCCTGAGGATAAAATTAAATACCAGACTGTATATGCAAAACGTCGAGGTGCTGTTGCTGCTCCTACTGCTGGCTTGCACTTTACAGAAGAGCTTATGCAAAAGCTCACAGACAAAGGTGTAGAAATATTTCCAGTTGTTCTGCACATTGGACTGGGTACTTTCCGTCCTGTTACTGTTGAAGACCTTTCAAGGCACAGAATGGATTCAGAATATTATGAAGTGAACGCAGAAACCGCTTTTGCAATAAATGAAGCAAAGTCGAGAAAAAAGCGTGTGATTGCCGTGGGTACCTCAGTTGTCCGTGCGTTAGAGACCGTTACGGTATCGGGATTTCAGATTAGTCCCAGGAAAGGGTGGACCGATAAATTTATATACCCACCTTATGAGTTCAAAATGGTTGATGCTCTGATCACTAATTTTCATCAGCCTAAGTCTACGTTAATTATGCAGGTTGCTGCTTTTGCAAGTTATGAGCTTATTATGAAAGCATACCGTGAGGCGGTTAAGAAAAAATATCACTTTTTCAGCTATGGCGATGCTATGATAATTTTGTAGAAAGCCACTGACTACTATGTCTTATGCAAGTGCAATAATTGTTGCTGCCGGAATCGGTGTAAGGATGAAATCTGATACTCCAAAACAGTATTTTTTACTTAATGGACGACCGTTGCTCTATTATACTATCAAAAATTTTATAAAAGCTAAATTGGTGTCTGAAATTGTTCTTGTCATTTCAAAAGAATTTATGGATTCAGAATTGCTGAAAGTATGTATTCCTCCCGGGACCTCCAAGCCCATAAAAACTGTTAAAGGTGGTAAAAAACGCCAGGATTCTGTATATAATGGTTTGAAATCTATTGATAAATACTGTGATACTGTAGTTGTGCATGATGGAGTTAGACCTTTTATAGCTCCCGGAAAAATAGATGAAACTATTGAAATGTGTAATGAGTATGATGGAGTAGTCATCGCAACTCCTGCCGTTGATACTATGAAGGAAGTTAATAATTCTTTAATCGTGAAGACTTTGAATCGGGCAAGCATCTGGCAAGTACAAACACCTCAAACTTTTCGCCGAGAAGTGTTAGAGCGTGCTTTCGAAAAAGCTTATAAAAATAATTTCATAGGTACTGATGAAGCAAGTTTGGTTGAACATTTAGGTGCGCGAATTGTTGTGTTGAAAGGAGATCGCAGGAATATTAAGGTTACTTGTCGAGAAGACCTGAAAATTGCAAGTTATTTACTTAAAGATTGTACAGTGTGAAAAATATTAAGATAAGAGTCGGTCATGGCATAGATGCTCATCGTTTCGTTAAGGGACGACCTCTTATTCTAGGGGGTATTGAAATTCCTTTTGAGAAAGGACTTAAAGGACATTCCGATGCAGATGTTGTCATTCATTCAATTATTGATGCTCTTTTAGGTGCTGCTGCACTTGATGATATAGGTACTCATTTTCCTAACACAGAGCCTCAATACCAAAATATTTCAAGTGGGATTTTATTAAAAAAGACTCTGAGCCTAATCAGAAAACACTCTTATCATATTGGAAATATTGATGTCACAATCATATCACAAGAACCTAAAGTCAGACCATTTATTCCACAAATGCGCCAAAATATATCTTCTATTTTGGGGCTTCCTATAGAAAAGATTTCCATTAAAGCTACTACGACGGAAAAGATGGGTTTCACTGGCCGAAAAGAAGGAATTTTATCTTCAGCAACTGCATTAATCAGAAAATAATGGAAAGATTTCTGCAATTTATTTCGGAGCTCCACATTTTTTATATTTATACTTTCCTATTTTTTGCGATTCTTATGGAAAACATCACACCGTTTATTCCAGGCGATACCGTGCTTGCCTTTTCAGCTTACCTTGCAGGCAGAGGTGTTCTTAAACCTCTATTTACATTTTCTATCACAGTGATGGGAAGCTTAACAGGATTTTTTCTTGTTTACTGGATAGGTTATCACTGGGGAAGAGATTACTTTGAGAAAAAGAACTTTTCGTTTTTTCCCATTAAAAGAATTAAACAAACAGACTTCTACTTCAATAAATATGGTGATCGGATTTTACTCATAAACCGATTCATGCCTGGTATCAGATTGATGGTTGCCATCGTTGCAGGATTTACGCGGACCAATTTTATAAAAACTTTCTTCTACACCATCATTAGTATACTTGCATGGAATGGACTAATATTTCAACTTGGAAAGCTTTTAGGAGAAAATTGGCATGATGTAAAAAACTTTCTTTCAAAATACAACCTGGTCGTTACGGTGATAATTTTAGCAGTGGTATTGCTTTTTATTGTTTATCGCATACGCCGAAAAACTGTAAAATTAGGAGAAACCAAATAATGGTCAGAACAAGGTTTGCACCAAGTCCAACCGGTTTTATGCATATCGGAAATCTGCGCACAGCACTTTATGCTTATTTAATTGCAAAACATGATAAAGGAAAATTTATATTACGAATAGAGGATACAGACCAGAAAAGATTCGTTAAAGGAGCTATTGATTTAATTTACGATAGCCTGAAAATATCCAAAATCGAATATGATGAAGGACCTGATAAACACGGGGATTTCGGACCTTATATCCAAAGTGAAAGAAATGAAATATATAAAAAACACATAGGTTACCTGATAGAAAAAGGATTTGTATATCGCTGTTTCTGTAAAAAGGAAGAACTTGAAAGACAACGTGAAGAGAGCAAACGCTCAGGTGAGCATTACAAATATAATAGAAAATGCCGATCTTTATCCATGGAGGAGATATCAAGAAGATTAAATTCGAGCGAGCAATTTGTCGTTAGACAGAAAATTCCTGATACTGGAGAAACTTCATTTAATGACTGTGTTTTTGGAATTGTAAGCATTAAAAATGAATTACTTGACGATGTGGTACTGTTTAAATCGGATGGTTATCCTACATATAATTTTGCACACGTAGTTGACGACCATTTAATGAATATAACGCATGTTGTGCGTGGCGTTGAGTATCTTTCGTCAACTCCCCAATACATTCTTCTCTATAAAAATTTCGGATGGAAAATCCCTAAATATGTTCATCTTCCGCACATAACCAAAGAATCAGGAAAAAAACTAAGTAAACGAGAAGGAGACGCCTCATTTCAAGAGTTATTGAAAAAAGGGTATTTACCTGAGGCTATAATAAATTATATCGCCTTACTTGGATGGAACCCCGGAGATGAAAGGGAATTTTTCACAATTGAAGAACTCATTAAAGAATTCCGTATTGAACGAATCAATAAATCCAATGCTATCTTTACCATAGAAAAACTTAATTGGATAAATGGTGAACACATAAGGAAATTATCGCCTGGAAATTTTCACACGATTGCTCAACAATACTTCCCAAAAACAGTCTTAGAATCTTATAACACTGAAAAAATCAGCCGTCTCATTCAACCAAGAATTGAGCGATTAACGGATATACCGAAAATTATATCCTTTTTTAGTAAAATGCCTGATTACAGTCCTGAACTTTATGTGCATAAAAAAATGAAATCAACGCTAAATTCAGGTAAAAAGATGTTGGAGAAAATATATCCTGTCCTTCAGAATGTTGAGGAGTGGAATAATAATAGCTTATATCAAGAATTAGTTCAATTTGCAAAAGAATCAGATGTGAAAAATTCAACTGTATTATGGCCTCTAAGGATTGCTCTTTCCGGATTACAGAGCACCCCAGGCGGCGCAACGGAAATTGCAGAAATTCTTGGGAAAGAGGAAACGCTAAGGCGAATTGAGGATGCTCTTAATATTTTGAAGGAATATATTTCTACAACTCAGGAAGGCTTAGATGATTAATTTGGGGAAATATTTGACTACTATAAGGCTGTTAAGCCGGCCGCATGCGGCCGGCTTAACGGTACCGGCGTATCAGAGATCCGATTGTCATGCCGCCTGCGGCGGCCTAACAATGCGTATCGAGCCGACTGCGGTCGTTCTGAAACAAGTTTCATCACGATCCTCGCG
>JADHYC010000071.1 GCA_016782645.1 Fidelibacterota bacterium
AATGGATGTAACAAATGAAATACAAGTGGCTGAAATCGTAGAAAAATTTGATATAAAAGTCATTTATCATCTTGCAGCTTTGCTTTCTGCTGTTGCGGAAGCCAAGCCGCAGCTCGCTTGGGATATCAATATGAACGGATTGTATAATATCCTGGAAGTAGCGAGAGAATATGACTGTTCCGTATTTACCCCAAGCAGTATTGGTGTCTTTGGTCCTTCTACTCCACAGAACAAGACCCCTCAAGATACAATTCAGCGTCCCAACACGATATATGGTGTCACAAAGGTAGCCGGTGAACTACTTTGCGACTACTACCATAAGAGATTTGGCGTAGATACGCGAGGATTGCGTTACCCCGGAATTATCTCTTACAAAACATTACCTGGAGGTGGTACAACTGACTATGCAGTAGATATCTATTATGAGGCTCTTAAAAATAAAAAATACACCTGTTTCCTTAAGAAGGGAACTTACCTGGATATGATGTATATGCCGGATGCAATAAATGCAGCAATAGACCTTATGGAAGCAGATCCCGCTAAATTTAAACACCGGAATGCTTATAACATCACTGCTATGAGCTTCGCACCGGAACATATTTGTGCTGAAATTAAGAAACATATCCCGGAATTTGAAATGACCTATGATGCTGATCCAGTTAGACAAGCAATTGCTGAATCGTGGCCCAATTCAATGGATGATTCTGCCGCACGTGAAGAATGGGGCTGGGAACCGAAATATGATCTTTCAAAGATGACTGAGGATATGCTTAAAGAGTTGAAGAAAAAACTCAAATTATAGCTTTTAATAAGGGTAAAAACTTAGATTGAGAACATCTATGATTTTCGGAATCGGAACAGATATAATAGAAGTTGAAAGAGTGGGGAAACAGATTTCAAAAGGAAATGGTTTTAAAGAGAAAATATTTACTCCTAATGAAATAAAATACTGTGAATCCAGAAAGAACAAGGCTCAAAATTATGCTGCTCGTTTTGCTGCAAAAGAGGCTTTTTTCAAGGCTATTGGAACAGGCTGGCGAAGAGGTCTTGCCTTTAGTGAAATAGAAGTTGTAAATAATGAACTTGGAAAACCGGAAATTAATCTGTATGGTAAAACAAAGAAATTCATAGAAGAGAATAGAATTGAAAATATTCATGTTTCTCTTTCGCATGTAAAAAATCTCGTAAGTGCAATAGTTATATTAGAAAAATAAGAGGAGGACAGAATGCCATTGAGTCGTTTATTAAAAACTCTTGAAAATCAATTAAAAGATCTAAAAGAGAATGGTAGAGCCAAAGGGAAGGAAAAAGTTATCGTTAATGTTAAAAAGGCGGAAGGCGAAAAAGGTCCGCGCTATTTCCTTGAAGGCTGGAATGATAAAGAATTTATCAAAATGAATTCAAACTCTTATTTAGGAATGTCTTTACGAGATGATATTATAGGCGCTGAAGAGGAAGCGGCAAAGAAGTATGGCAGTGGTCCTGGTGCCGTCCGCTTCATCAGTGGGACTCATAAACCACATATTGAATTGGAAGAAAAATTAGCCAAATTTCATGGCAGAGAGGCGGGAATGATTTTTAGTTCTGCCTATGTTACAAGCATAGGAGTTATCGTACCTTTAACAACGAAAGAGACAGTTGTAGTCAGTGATGAACTGAATCATAATTGCATTATCAATGCGATAAGACTTTCAGGACCTGCAGAAAAAGTTATTTACAAACATAATGATATGGCTAACCTTGATACTAAGATCAAAGACAGTATCGGAAAAGGTAAAAGGGTGCTGGTTATCACTGATGGGATTTTCAGTATGAGAGGTGATAATGCTCCATTAGATAAAATTGTTGAGATTTGTAAAGAATATAATGGCGATTTTGAAGAAGGTGTGATCTCCATTGTTGATGATTCTCATGGCGTTGGCGCCATTGGTGAGACGGGGAGAGGTACAGAAGAGTATACAGGTGCAAAAGTTGACATTCTGGTTGCAACATTAGGTAAGGCATTCGGAGTTAACGGTGGTTATATAGTATCTACATCAACAATTATCGAATACCTACGTGAAACAGCGCCAATGTATATCTATTCAAATCCAATTACTGTTTCAGAGTCATGTGCTGCCATGAAATCAATTGATATTTTAGATAGTCCTGAAGGTCTTAATATATTGGAACATCTTCGGGCTATGACTAAAAAATTTGATAACGGTTTAAGAGAATTAGACTATGAAACTATCGAGGGAGACCATCCCATTGTACCATTAATGGTCCGGGATACAAAAAAGACATCTGAACTTGTGAATTATCTTACTGAACATGGCGTTCTTGGAACAGGATTAAATTATCCAGTGGTTCCGAAAGGCGACGAAGAGATAAGGTTTCAGGTTTGTGCTGATCATACAGAATCAGATATTGATTACGTTTTAGAAGTTTTGGCTGAATATAAGAAATAGTTAATTAGTTCTCGTGACTAAGATAATAGTTGCAGTATCGAGCAATCCGCCCAATTTTGATCCTGCAGATTCGAGATATTTCAGAAGAAAACAGGAAAGAATTCCAACAATCTCATTAACACTACAATCCATTAGACTGAATTCAGGCATATCATTAACACCGCAATTTACCTGTCCGGCATTTGACGTGATTGCGGTGAATAAAAATCTTACCCACAACCCCCAACTGTTTCTCTCAAAGATATACTATTAGTAAACGGTTTATTTTGTTTAAAACAATCCCTGTATTTCTTAAATTTAAAATAGGGATGTTTATTAAATGTAATTATAAATACTATATAGGCAGAGCAAGTAAAATTTATCTCATTTTTCTATTCCTGATATTCCCGCTTACAGTTTTTGGATTCTCTTCACCTGATAGCAGTTTTTTTATAAGTAATTTGGTGTTGGAGGGTGAAGAAGATCTCAACCAATGTATTAACCACACTTTACAGTTCAGGTGGAGCTACTCACATTCTGTTGAGCATTTGTTAGTAGAAATGGTATTAGCTGAGAAAAAGGTTGGAGGTGATTCAACTATCTGGGAATCGGGCATTAGAGCTTTTGATGATGCGACATTTAGATATGTAAGTTTTGGTGATATACTTGATGGAAAAACATATAATTTCTCTGTCAGAGCAAAAGATCCAAAACTTGGGTGGTCTGATTGGAGACAAATAGAGTTTGGCATGAATACACCGCCCTCTACTCCGTGTTTTCTACTGCAAAACAGTCATGTCTTTCGTGACAAAGAAATGCATTTCTCTTTTTCTCCATCTTTGGATAAGCAAGTGGGAAATGCGGATATTCTATATCATATAGAAATTGCTTCTGATTCTGAATGGTCAAAATTACTTCTCGATACTGCATTCTTAGCAATAGATCTTTCAAAAGATAGCGGGATTTTTATTTGTGGATTTGATTTTGTGGAAAACAGGGAGTTTTTTACAAAAATAAGAGCTTATGATAGAGTAGAGTATTCTAAATGGGATGAGACGTTTAAATTTTTTGTAAATAAGGTAAATGAGCCACCAAGCCGATTTAGTTTAAAATCTCCAATTATGGGTGAAATAATTAAAGGATTTCCGGCGTTGTTCTGGAATTGCTCAGTAGATCCCGATGAGAGTCTTGGCGGCGGTTTGAAAGAGTATTCTGTATATATTTCCACAGATTCTTTATTTAGTAAAACATATGATACTGCTCATTTATCTCCTAAAGTTTGTGAGTATCAAACAAAAAATCTTGAGAACCACTGCACCTATTTTTGGAGAGTTGTTGCGCTAGACGTAGAGGGGTTAGAATCATCAAGTTATCAAATTGGTTCTTTTATTGTTGATTTAGGGAATGCGCCTCCAAAGCCGCCTCTACTTTTATCGCCTAAAGGCAGGGATATTATCAATCCATCAGATTACCTTGTTTGGCAGCTGCAGGATGATCCGGATAAACATGACAAAGTTTCCTGTGAGATATCAATATTTGATGAGAAAGAGTTAGAAGCAATTGTTACAGAATTTTTATCCGATTCATTATTTGAGTTAGCTCGCTCTAATATTATTCCAGGGATATGGGTTAGTTATGATAACCGAATAAAGCTTCGGTTGAATTATTTTACCGACTTAGATAGGTTAAAAGATTGTAGCTTTTACCGGTTCCAGGTAACAGTTTTCGATGATTGGGGAGGAAGTATCTCCTCTAATTGGGAAAATTCTATATTTCAATTTGATGACAATATAAACCAGCCGCCCTTGCCTCCGGATAGTGGATGTGAGCCGGATTCATCTGTTGTAAATACTCTTTACCCACAGTTGAAATGGTTACCAGGATATGATCCGGACGTTTTAGATAGGGTGCGATATCAGGTTATGTTAAGCCGTGACAGGACATTTAAAAGCAGAACATATATAATTCAAGAAACAGCTTACAATAAAACCGAAACAAAGATTTCAAGCCCTCTATTGGAAAACCGCCAATATTTTTGGAAAGTGCGTTCACTGGATCTAGAGGATGCGAATTCAGAATGGTCAAAAGTTAATACATTCTGGGTCAATTCGATTAATGAAGCTCCGGATGGGCCGGTTGAATTGATATCTCCTGAAAGTCTAACTGAGCTGCGACCTGAAGATAGTTTTTGGTGGTTTCGAACTACAGACCCGGACCCTGGTGATAGCTTAGCGTATATTCTTGAATTGAATGAAGATAATAGCTTTGCATTACCTATCATCAGTTATCGTATTAATTCACTTACCCCTATGGGAGTTTGGCAAGAGAAATATCCTGTTCCTTCCAATGCGGTGAGCGTTCCACTTTCAATTATTCCTGGTAATAATCAGTTAGAGGATAATGCGTTGTACTATTGGAGGGTTTTAGCAATTGATGGCGGGAGGTTGAAGAGTCCACCTCCAGATAATCCACCACGAATTGCTTTTAATAGAAAAAACAACCCCCCATTACCTGTAAAAGGGGGATTTTCCCCAAAGAGTGGAGAAATTGTAGAAACCTTAAGACCTGAAATACATTGGGAAGAGGCAAAAGACCCTGACTTCATTGATTTTAGTTATAATCTTGCGTATCAAATTGGGTTATCGCAAAACCCCCAATTTATTCCAGGGTCTATGAAAGTATATAAGACAGAACCAGGTCAGAATTTTATTAAGATTAAAGAACTGTTAGAAGATAACAAGAGGTGGTTTTATAGAGTTCGTGCTTTTGATGGGCACGGTGAATTTTCTGAATGGTCATTGGTAAATACATTCATTACTAATGCAGTGAAAGAACCGCCTTTACATGTAAAAGAAGGATTTTTACCAAAAGACTCAATGATAGTTGATACAAGGAAACCTTTAGTAAGTTGGCTCCCGACTTCTGACCCGGACCCAGGGCAAACAGAAAGGGATTTATACTACATTGTCCAATATTTTCGCTCAGATGATACAAAAAAAGTGAAGCAGGTTAAGAGTAAGCTTGGCGTTACAAGTATTCATTTACCATTATTAAAAGAGGACAAATATTACGTTTATCAGGTAGCTGCTGTTGATCCGGATGGAAAAAAATCCGATTGGTCCCGACAGGTGGTTTTTGGTGTTAATTCCGTGGATAAACCACCTGAGCCCTTCTTAATACTATCACCTTATTTTAATGAAGATTCTGTATCAACAGAAGCCAGTTTTATATGGAAAAACACTTGTGATAGAGATCCTGGTAGCAATATTACATATTATCTCAGTTTTGGTCCCGATAGTCTCTTTTTAATCAACACTAAAGTAGTAGTGCTCTCTTCTCAGGCAGGCGATTCGGTAGTTTATACTCCTTTACAAAGATTTACTTACTTTACAAAATATTTTTGGAAGCTTGTGGCAGCGGATGATTCCGGTAATGAAAGAGGGGCTTCAAATACCGATAGTCGTCCGTTTGTATTTACTACGATAGGATCAAGGAAGAGCAAAGATGAGACTTATGGTCCGTCAAGATTTTATTTACACCAAAATTATCCAAATCCTTTCAATGCCGAAACGCGTGTTCGGTATGATGTCGCGGTATATAGTCCGGTAGAAGTTACTATTTATGATATCTTGGGAAAAAAAATAAAAGTTCTTACTTCAGGCAATCATTCTCCAGGAGTTTATGATACATATTGGAATGGAACAGATATGAATGGAACATCTGTTCCAGGTGGAATGTATTTATGTCAGATGAATGCGCGTGGTTTTACCTCGCATAAGAAAGTGGTGTTGTTGAGATGATTGGCAGGTTATCCTTTTTTACCGACGATTAAATCGTTTGCAGATTACTTCATTAGGTATGTAAATGAATTATGAGTCACATTGTGTTTTTATTCTAAAATTACTTTTTATTGTTGTTGTAAATGAAATTATTTTTAATAGATTTTATTAAAAAAGTTTTTTATCGAAGGAAGAAAATCTTGACATTTTAAAAATTGTCTATTAACATTGGTACAATTAATGATATTAGTAATAGAAAATCAAAAGGAGGACTCATTATGGCGGAAAAAGTTGTAAGATGTGGCGTTAAGAAGGAAAAAGGCTACTTGTATTATCTTGACAAAAACGGTGATTTAGCTCGTTCTAGGATGGCACGCGGCGGTGATAAAGGCGGTGGTGCTGAAGTTGTTCATAAAGCAGGCGTAAAGAGGGAGAAAGGTTATCTCTACTTTGTAGACAAATATGGCGATATCTCCCGTGCAAAAATGGCACGTGGACGTAAGAGTTAATTTTCTATCTCAAAAAGCTTGTTTTAAGATGAAATTTTTAAGACTCCGTTTAAAAAACGGAGTCTTTTGTCTTTATACTGTTTGGATGTAATTTAAATAGTAGGTGCTTATATTTATTTAAGGCTGAACTGTGGAAGAGAGATTAAATAAAAGAGATTTCGCTTATATACTATTATGTATTTTGCTTATTGCTTTTGCATTGTGGTTTGAGCTTACTAATTATGGGAAGGCTTTCCCGGAGCAGACGATAAAGTTCAATGTTGACAGAAAAGAATCAAAAAGAATAGCAGAGCAGTTTTTAGAAAAGATTAATGTAGGTTTTTTAGATTACCACCATGCTGTTGCCTTTGATTATGATAATTCTTCTAAAGTATTTGTTGAAAAAGAAGTAGGATTAGAGGAATCAAGCGACCTATTAAATAAAGAATTCAGAATCTGGCACTGGTCAAATAGGTGGTTTAAACCGCTATCTAAAGAAGAAGTTAAGGTGCATGTTACTCCAGCTGGAATAATCACGTTATTTGAACATATTATCCCTGAGGAAGCGTCATCTCCAAGTTTGCCAATTGATGAAGCACGCAGGTTAAGCAACACATTTTTAAGGGATATTCTCAAAATTGAAATAAAGAATTGGGAGTTTGTCGAGGAGAAGACAGAAATTAAACCAAATCGTATTGATTATTTATTTGCTTACAAAAAGAAGGGCGTGGAAGTCTATAACGCTACTTACAGGTTTGAGATTCTCGTGCAGGGTGATGAGATTGGTCAGTACAGAGAATATCTTAAGATTCCTGAAGAATGGAAGAGAGAGTATCAGCATTTACGATCGCTTAATTCTACAACAGCGGCAATGGCGGAAATTTTTTTCCTGTTGATTTTGATAGCAGCTTTAATAGTATTCATTATTCGTATTTCAAAGAAAGATGTTTGTTTAAAAACAGCAATAATCTTCGGAGTAATAACTTTTTGCCTGCAGATATTTTCTGTTCTCAACAGAATTCCAATAACGATATATAATTTCAATACGAATCAAAGCTTGGGTAATTTTTACAGTACATTAATAATTTTAGGAATTCTTAAATCTCTTTTCTTTGGGCTTTTAGTGACCTTGATTGCTGGGGCAGGAGAGGCTCTTTATCGTCAGCATTACCCTAAAAAATTATCATTAACCAGGACCTTCAGTTTTCAGGGAATTAAAACTAAACGATTCTTTTTTAGTATGTTAGTAGGAATTGCCCTGGCATTTGTGTTTATGGCGTTTCAGACATTCTTTTATCTTTCTGCGAAGCGTTACGGTGCATGGTCGCCTGCTGAGGTTCCCTATTCAGAAATCCTGAACACTACATTTCCATGGATGTTTGTTATATTTGCAGGATTTGCTCCAGCTGTTATTGAGGAATTTTCATTCCGAATGTTTTCAATTCCGTTCCTTGAAAAAATATTAAAATCGAAAATATTGGCTGTTCTGATCCCGGCAGCTATATGGGGATTTGCTCATGCGAATTACCCTAATCAGCCATTCTGGATACGTGGATTTGAAGTCAGTATCTTTGGTATAATCATCGGTATAGTTTTTTTAAAACTTAATATTCTTACTGTGTTGGTCTGGCATTATACAGTTGATGCCCTCTATTCATCGTTTATCCTGATTAAAACTGGAAGTACTTATCTTGTTATTAGCGGGTCATTAGCGGCAGGGATTATGTTAATTCCTCTTTTATACAATTTGGCTATGTATGTAAAAAATGGCAGATTTGCAAGTTCACAGGACCTTACAAATGAAAAAGAGGGTACAGTCAAACCGGTGGAAGTGGAAGAAGAAGTTGAAGCTATTCCGGAAATCAAATACAGACCGCTTTCTAAAAAGAGATTAAAGACGGGGTTGATTTTAGGGCTGATTTTCTTAATTAGCTTCTTTATACCTATTGAAAAAGTTGGTGAATTTTATCGTTATCCTGTTCAGAAGAAAGAAATAGTGAATACAGCAAGAAAATTTATAGAAAAGAGGGGTGTAGACTCCCAAAATTTCAAGTATGCCTTGGGCTTAGAAAAAAATTATGAATCCTTTTGGGGAAAGTACATACTAAAAAATTCGTCAATTGAGAAGTTGAACACGATTCTTGCTCAATATCTTCCAAATTCATCTGTTTGGTATGCGAGGTTCTATAAAACAGAGGAGGAGGAAGAGTATCGGGTTTATGTAAATCCGATGGACAATGTAGTTGTTAGTTTTAACCATATAATAGCGGAAACCGCTCCCGGTTGTACACTGACAGAGAAAAGTGCTATTCTTAGAGCGGAAGCATTTCTTGCCCGTCAAAATTTTAATTTATCGGGATTTGAACTTAAGGAGAAGTTTTCCCAGCAGCTTGGAAATAGAATAGACCATACCTTTATATGGGAAGCCAGGGAGGGTCATCCCTCTAATATTGAGGAAGGTAGACTAAGACTTAAAATAATTGTGAAAGGGGACGAAGTATCCTATTTTAACCGTTTTTACAAATTACCTGAAGAGTGGGTTCGTGTTCAAACTCAAAGGACAGTTTCTGATTCTGTTCGTATGGGATTGCATATTGGTATAATAGTAGTGCTAGCTGTAGTGGCTTTTTTATTTTTCGTTAAAAAATTTAAAAGTCAACCTGTTAAATGGAAACCAGCAATTGTTGTAGCTGTCATTATTGCTTTGCTAATGATGGTGGGGGAACTATTGTTTTGTAAAAGGGCTCAGTTGAGTTATAATACCAGTTGGTCTTCTGGAACTTGGAATATTTTGTGGATACTATTGGTTTTAGTAAAAGGTATCGGCGTCTGTAGTCTCACGGCTCTTTTAGTAATTTCAGTCATGGCTCTCTATCCTAATTTGTTCTACTCATTCAAAAAAGGATGGAGGATAATTTTTTCAATAGATGCTGTTTTTTCATCTGCTCTGTTGATTATTGGGCTGTTTTCGGTAAGTCAAATCTCGTCGTTGATCGCCTCATCATGGAGAGCAGGAATAGCCAACCCTGATTTTGTTTTACCTACCTTCCTTGCTTCTCAGTTACCGCCTTTGAGTGTTTTTATTCAAGTCTGTTTTAAGTGTGTAGTGGCGGTGTGTGTAATAGGACTTATAATATTTTTATTTAAGAATATTATCTCGAAAACAATTTATAGAATTCTAATCTCATTGGTTCTTATAGCTGTTTTCATGCCACCAAGCGTTGATACGGTAATGGAATTTTTAGTTAATTACATTTCGATTGTATTGGTAGTACTGTGGTTCTGGATATGTGTAAAGTATTTTTTAAGAGATAACATACCCGCTTATTTTTATAGCTGCATCGGATTCTATATGGTTCACGCAATTTTAAATTTTATTAAATTTGGTTCGCCGCAGGGTAGGTTGAGCGCGTATTTTTTTACATTGATTTTTGTTGTCGGAGTTCTTTGGATTCTGACGGAAAAGAGAACTCTTAATATAAAATTTAGAGAATTTTTTAAGCGTTAAATAGGTGGTCATCATGGAAGAAAATGTATGCTCAAAAAGAATTAACCAATTATTATCCTATTTTGAAGATAATCCCAAACTGAAAAAGCAGATATTAGATAGCCCTATTGAAATCCGCCAACACCTATCAGATATGTGTGACAAGGTAAGGAATCTATCAAAAATTGGCGCGGCACTTTCTGCTGAGCGGAATTTGCCCAAGCTGCTTCAGATGATTCTCGAGGAGGCGCGCAAGTTTACAAAATCTGATGGAGGAACGCTCTATATGATGAGTGATGATGAGAAATCATTAAGGTTTGAGATTGTGCAAACCGGGTCGTTGAATATCAGAATGGGAGGAACTTCCGGTAATCCTATAGATTGGTATCCTGTGAAACTATATCTTCAGGATGGCAAGCCAAATCACGCTATGGTATCAGCTCACGTTGCTCTTACGGGTGAAGTTGTGAATATACCTGATGTTTATGATGTGGAGGGTTTTGATTTTACAGGTACAAGGGCTTTTGACAGTAAAACCGGCTACAGGTCAAAATCTATGCTTGTTGTTCCTATGAGAAATCATGAGGATGAAATTATTGGAGTACTGCAGCTCATCAATGCTCAAGACCCTATAACTAAGGATACCGTTCCGTATTCAACAGCTGATCAGGAGCTCATTATATCTCTGGCATCTCAGGCTGCTATAGCAATTACAAATACCAGGTTAATCTACGATTTGGAGAAATTGTTAGAATCCTTTATACAGGTAATTGCATCGGCAATTGATGAAAAATCTCCCTACACAGGCGGGCATATTGAACGTGTTGCAAAATTAACTATGATGATTGCCGATATTGTTAACAAAATAGAATACGGAAAATATTCTTCTTTTCACCTCAATAAAGATGAGCTCAAAGAGCTCCGCATCGCTTCATGGATGCACGATGTAGGTAAAATTACTACTCCTGAATATGTCGTGGATAAATCAACGAAGTTGGAAACAATTTATGATAGAATAAACACAATAAAGATGAGATTTGAAGTATTAAAGAAAGACGCTGAAATTGAACTATTAAGACATAAACTCAGAATCGCAGAGGGTAAGTCTTTAGAAGATGTCAAAACATTAGAAGAGGCTTATAAGGCAAAAGTCAGAGATATAGAAGATGACTTCTTACTTCTCGAAACTTCTAATGTCGGCGGCGAATTCATGGCACAGGACAAACAGGAGCAAGTAAGAAAAATAGGTGAAGAAAAGATTGGGGTGAGAAGAGAGGAAAAGTCTTTACTTTCCGAGGATGAGATAAAAAATCTCTGTATTCCTAAGGGAACTCTTACCGAGAAAGAACGTCAGATTATAAATAACCATGTTGTTGTTACCATAAAGATGCTTGAGAAATTACCTTACCCTAAAAAGTTGCGTCGTGTACCCGAATTTGCTGGAGGCCATCATGAGAAATTGGATGGTACAGGTTATCCAGATGGATTAAAAGATGAGCAGCTTTCTACTCAAGCAAAAATGATGGCGCTTGCAGATATTTTTGAAGCGCTTACCGCAAAAGACCGTCCATATAAAAAAGGTAAGACACTATCCGAAGCAATGAAGATTATGGGCTTTATGGCAAAAGATCGCCACATTGATCCGGAATTGTTCGAAATATTTATTAAAGAGGAAATTTACCTTAAATATGCAAAACAGTATATGGATCCATCGCAGATAGACGAAGTGGAAGTAAAGATATGAAGCGTGAAGTTTAAAACGTGAAATGTGATAATATATAATTGGCATAGAAGAAACTGAAAAATTGTCCCCTCCGGTAAGGAAATATCAGGAATTAGAACTAACAATTGAAAATTTGGCGTTCGGCGGTAAAGGAATTGTCCATGTGGATGATTATATCATTTTCATTCCGATGGGGGCTGTTCCGGGACAGGTTGTTAAAGCTCGGATAACGAAGGCGACTACAAATTACAGCGAAGCAAAGGTTCTGGAAATCATTAGAAAAAGTGATAATGAAATAATACCTCTATGTCCTTATTTCGGACAGTGCGGCGGCTGCAAACATCAGAATCTTCAATATGAGGAGCAGTTAAGACAATTACACAATCAGGTCAAAGAACTTTATTATCATCTTGGTGGATTTAAAGAAACTGTGGTTAATTCACCTGTTTCCTCCGATAAGATATTCCGGTATCGCAATAAAATGGAATTTGCTTTTTCGAATAGAAGATGGCTGATAGATAGTCTGGATGAAGAGAAGCCTAAAGATTTTGCTCTTGGTCTCAGAGCACAGGGGAATTATTGGAAAGCGATAGATATTGATGATTGCATTATAGCCCCGGAGGAATCTGGCATTTTACTTTCTTCTGGTCGCAATTTTGCATTGAGAAATAAAATTTCAGCTTACGATCAGAAAAGTCACGAAGGATTTCTAAGGCATCTCGTTATCCGGAAAGGACAGAAAACAGATCAACTGATGTTAAATATCGTTACCAACTCTGATTCACCTGAATTACTTATGCCTCTTG
>JADHYC010000072.1 GCA_016782645.1 Fidelibacterota bacterium
CCAAACCGATGTACTTCATAGGGTGTCCTCCTTAGTTTTGGATTGTTTGTTTTTTGCATATCACAATTTAATGACCGAGCGGGACACCCGCCCTTTCTATTTTACCAGCTGTTCGATGAACTTGGATTTTGAGAGTTTTTTCGGGCAAATATATAAAGGTGGAAAATCCGCTCATTGTATCACCTCGTACCTCAGACTTGCCCGTTAGGTAGACATATTTCAACGAATCAATGGGGATTATTATGTCAGAATCTTTTTTAAATCTAACTGATCTCTATTCGCACCTTGAAACTGAAGCAGTAAATATTTGTAGGATGCACAGAATCGCATCTCTTTTCAAGCCACTAAGAGATCATCTAATCGAAATTAGCGATGATGATTCCCGTAAAGCTCAATGGGAAATTGATTTCTTCAACTTCAGTATAGCCGATGATAAGCTCGATCCTTTATTCTCTGGTGTTAATGATAAGGGTGAGCAGATTGAATATCCCTCATTGTTAAATTTTACAGAGGACACTTTCAATTACTTAACTGACCGATTTGACTCTACTAAAAATGTGCTTCTTAGGTCAAGGTATGCGCACTTATTGTGGCATAGTCCCAGGAAACATCATAAATATGCCCGTGCAGCACTTGATGCATACATCGAGTTATTTTCGGAATTATCTGAGTTAGACCTGCATGATCCTAAAGGGCCTTATGGGCTTAGTCTATTTATAATCGCAGGCAACATGCTTAAGCTTCAAAAAATACTAGATAATGATGGTGAGCCCATTAAAAATTTGATAATCGACAAGATTCTCTCATATGAAGATAATCATTTTTCTGCTGCTGTTGTCAGGAAAGAACTGATTAACTATATGCTAAAATATGACAAACTATTCTTACTTGATGATTTTAAACAAATTGTACCTATCTGCATAAGATTTGCGCAGCACTTATCTGACAAGGGTGATCATCATGGTTCAATAATCTTTTATAAGTATGGTAAAAAAATTGATGAGAAATATACTCTTGACTCTCACGATTGGAGGCTTGGACTTGCAGAACAGAATGAAATGTTAATGAAAAAAGCTAGTGATAACCTTACAGCATCCCACTTCTGTATCCAAGCTATTGAGTATTATGGTCAAATAGGGATGAAGGAGAAGATCGATGAGTTGAGGGCCAAATATGAAGAGATGTCAAAATCTTTTGAGCTAAGCGGCATACCCTATCCGAAACATATCATTGACTTATTCGAAAAGCATGAAGAAGAATCAAAGGCTTTCGCGAAAGAGATTGCCATGAGCTCTCCTTCAGAGATATTGAAATATATGACAATAAGTTCTGATCTTGTCCCATCCTTTGAATCAATAGTTGAGGCCGCGAATAATTCAGCGACTAATTCCGTGATGCTCGATTTGATACCTATATCTCCGATTGATCAGAGCGGTAATACTCCTGAGCATTATGTTGATAATGAAGAAAAGAAACGCTACAAATTCCTCACTCAATACGATCATGCAATGAGATTTAATATCATTCTCATTCAAGCAGTGTTTCTTGAAGCGTGTAAATCAGGTAATTTTTCGTATGATTCTTTATTTGATCATTTAAAAAATCACTCGTGGTTGGGAAGGTCAATGGTACACAAATCTCCCAGCGGAGAAAAATGGGGACAGGTTTGGCTTTATCTATTGTCCCCTGGACTCAAAGAATACTTTACACAAATGGATTATTCTATTCAGAGTGGTGGCTATTATCCAAATCTCGTTTTGACCATTGATTCGTTAACACTCAAGATTGAAGGGATATTAAGAGATATTTGCACCATCTCAGGCATACCAACATTTTATCAAACGAAAGATAAAAAAGGTCGTGATATTACACGTGAAAAAGACATCCATTCTCTACTCTACGAAGAGAAGGTTGTAGATCTTCTCCCAACATCTGATCTCCATTTCCTCCGTTACGTTCTTGTTGAAAAGATTGGATTCAATCTACGCCATAAGGTTGCACATTCACTGCTTCGTCGGAATGAATATGTTTTAGAGTATATCCATTTATTAATACTGTGCTTGCTGAGGTTGGCAAATTTTGTATTGGAAGAAAAAGATGCTACCTAACAAATCTGATTCGCACCAGACAGCGAAAGCTGTTTGGTTATTAACGGGGATTTGAGAGTATGAGAAGTCCTTATGATATATTAGAAGGTATTATCCTCGCTACAGGGCTGTGCTCCGAATCTTGCCTAATTACGGATTTTATTCCAGAGAAGCTGTTCGTTTCTAAATGAGATTTTTGAGAAATATCTAAGCGCTGTTCCCGAAGCAATAGCATACTTCGAAGCTCAAAAGGCAGAATACTAATTTACCATTCTTCCCCTATTTCTCTAAGTGAGCTTTGTGCTTCAAGATTTCCCAATCTTGCAGATTTTTGAAAGTACTTAATTCCATCAGAGGAATTGCCCTGGAAATTATAAGTTGAACCAAGTAAATAATATGCCTCTGAGTAATCGGGATTTATTTCTATCGCTTTCTTCCAGCTCTTAATCGCGTCAGAGTATCTACCCTGTAAACCATAAACAACACCAAGATTACAATAAGTCTTTGAGTAATTTGGATTAAATTCTATTGCCTTGTTATAACACGTAATCGCATCGGAGTAATTACCTTGTTTTTTATAAACATTACCAAGATCGTAATAAGACTCTGAGTAATTTGGATTTAATTCTATCGTCTTGTTATAACACGTAATCGCATCGGAGTAATCACCTTGTTTTTTATAAACACTACCAAGATTATAATAAGCCTCCGAAAAATCGGGATTTAATCCCGTTGCCGTCTTGTAACACTTGATTGCATCAGAATAATTTCCTTGGAGATCATAAATTGAACCAAGAAAAAAATATAAATCTTTATCATCGGGATTTAATTCTATCGCCTTTTTATAATATTTAATTGCATCAGAGTAATTTCCTTTAAGAGAATAACTTGAACCAAGATGATAGTATGCATCCGAATTATTTGGGAAAATCTCTGACATTTTATGAAAACACTTAATTGCATCGGTAAAATTACATTGTAATTTATATTGGAGACCAAGTAACAAGTATAAATCTTGATCATCAGGATTTAATTCAACAGCCTTTTTATAACAATAAGCTGCGTCAGAATGATTATTTTGTTTAACGTAAATATAACCAAGTAATGTATAGGCACCTGAGTAATCGGGATTTAATTCTATCGCCCTCAAATAAAATGATTTTGCTTTATCATATTCTTTTTTTATAAACGCGTTATAACCTTTATTGTACCAATCAGTGGCATCCAGTTGATCAACATTCTTTTTATATGCATTTTGCAGTACAATTTGCTCATTTTCATTTTTAACCGACTTAAGTTCATGCTTTAACCTTTCAATTTCTTCACGAGCGTCGTCAGCCATTTGCCTCGTCTTTTCCAGTTCTTTGGTTTTTTCTTTATCTTGAAGTATTAAGTCCAGTTGTTTCTTCATTTCATCTGGATCGATTGTGATTTTCGCTTTCAGCCAATATTCGATGCCTGTCCACTTTTCCTCAAGAATTTCGGTTTGGGTTATTCCGGCGGTGATCGAGATTAGCCTCTTTTCGGTAAATTCACCTGATTCTATTTCATCACCGATTTGTTTTTCCCATTCGCTCATTTCAAATTCGCTTTTTATGAATACAGCGACCTCTTCGAGAAGCAGCCTTTTCACCTCTTCGAGAGCATTTACCCTGGCGGTTACTTTGCTATCATAGTCGCTTGCCTGATAGCTGTACTCACGGATGAAGGTTTTTGTCTTTGCAAAGACAGACATTGACGAAAGCAGCAGCAGAATAAAAAATACTTTCTTCATTTTTAAATCCTCATTGATTCGCAAAAAATTCCGACAGCTTATTTCTATGTTTAAATATATTGAATGAGTAGTTAATTGGAAATACCTATTTTGCTAAACCTTCGGAAGGTTAATAGAGGTTTGACGTAATAAACCCGTTTTCAGTCCGGCTTACCGGGTCAAACGGGTTCTGATATTATGCAGTGTGATAAACCTTCCGAAGGTCGGAGTGAATATTTTTATCCTCGCTACGGGGCTGTGCTCCGTAACCTGCCTAATTGTGGATTTTATTCCGGGAAGCTGTTCATACTTCGAATCTCAAAAGGCAGAATAACAACTTACCATTCTTGCCCTAATTCTCGTAGCATATTTTGCGCTTCAATATTTCCTAATCGTGCAGCTTTCTGATAGCACTTAATTCCATCAGAGGAATTGCCCTGTATATTATAAATTAAACCAAGACAATAATATGCCTCTGGATAATCTGGATTTATTTCTATCGACTTCTTACAACTCTTAATCGCATCGGAGTATCTACCCTGTTTACCATAAACAACACCAAGATTATTATAAGCATCGGAATAATCGGGATTTAATTCTATTGCTTTCCTATAACTTTTAATTGCATCAGATGGATTTCCCTGTAATCCATAAATATTACCAAGATCATTATAAGTCTTTGGACAATCGGGATTTATCTCTATTGCCTTGTTATAACACTTAATCGCATCATAGTATCTACCCTGTTTTTCATAAACAACACCAAGATTATTATAAGCTTCTGAGAAATCGGGATTTATTTCTATTGTCTTTATAAAATTCTTTATTGCATCAGATGGATTTCCCTGTTTACCATAAACAAGACCAAGATTATTATAGGCTGTTGAGTTAGAAGGATTTATTTCTATTGCTTTTTTATAGCACTTGATTGCATCGGTGTGGTTTCCCTGTTTATAATAAACAACACCAAGATTATTATAAGCCTCAGAGAAATCGGGATTTATTTCTATCGCCCTCAAATAAAATGATTTTGCTTTGTCATATTCTTTTTTTAAATGCGCATCATAACCTTTATTAAACCAGTCAGTGGCATCTAATTGATCAACATTCTTTTTATATTCGTTTTGCAGTGCAATTTGCTCATTTTCATTTTTAACCGACTCAAGTTCATGCTTTAACCTTGCAATTTCTTCGCGAGCGTCATCAGCCATTTGCCTCGTCTTTTCCAGTTCTTTGGTTTTTTCTTTATCTTGAAGTATTAAGTCCAGTTGTTTCTTCATTTCATCGGGATCAATTGTGATTCTTGCTTTCAGCCAGTACTCGACGCCGGTCCACTTTTCCTCAAGAATTTCGGTTTGGGTTATTCCGGCAGTGATCGAGATTAGCCTCTTTTCAGTAAATTCACCTGATTCTATTTCAGCACCGATTTGTTTTTCCCATTCGCTCATTTCAAATTCACTTTTTATGAAGACAGCGACCTCTTCGAGAAGCAGTCTTTTCACCTCTTCGAGAGCATTTACCCTGGCGGTTACTTTACTATCATAGTCGCTTGCCTGATAGCTGTACTCACGAATGAAGGTTTTTGTCTGTGCAAAGACAGACATGGACAAAAGAAGCAGCAGAATAAAAAACAGTTTCTTCATAATAAAATCCTCATTGATTCGAAATAAATTCCGACAGGCTATTTCTATGTTTAAATATATTGAATGAGTAGTTAATTGGAAACACCTATTTTGCTTACCCTTCCGAAGGTTCGGAACCTTCGGAAGGGTATATCCTCGTTGCGGGGCTGTGCTCTCTAATTTTCAGTTGCGTCAGGAGCTTACTCCTGACGCTTTTATCGCAACTCTACATCGTAAAGTGCAATACACCTGTCAGGTTTAAAAGATTCTTCTACCTCGGATGCGATTATTTGAATAAACCTGACAGGTGTACTTTAATCTTCTCGCTGCTCCGTCAGGTCTGAGGACCTGACAGGACTATAACAGGTTTGATATTATTTGACAATATTGCAAAAGCATTGCATATTTGTCCAATAATGACGACGGTGGATATTTGTCACGGAATTGGTTAAACTTACGAACATGTAATTTGAAATGTAAGTATTGATATAGGAGCCAGGTTTATATGAAAAAGCTCACTAACCCCTTTGTTCATCAGAAAGGCTATAACTGTTTTGTCTGTTCACCGCATAACCCGGTGGGGCTGCACCTGGATTTTTTTCAGGATGGCGACACGATTGTGACAAGCTGGAATCCGCAGGATAACTTCCAGGGCTATCCCAATGTTCTCCATGGCGGCATCCAGGCAGCTCTTTTAGATGAAGTCGCCAGCTGGGCGGTTAATGTTATTGTCGGTACCGGAGGTGTTACATCCCGGATAGAAGTTCAATATAAAAAGCCGGTGCTTATTGATAAAGGCAGCATTCGGCTGATAGCGGAAATAATTGAACAAAAGAAGAAGATTACAGAGGTTCGCGCCCGGCTTTACAGTAGCGATGGTGTCTTATGTACTGAAGGTATTGTGTATTGTTATACCTATCCTCCGGAAGTCGCCCGTGAAAAAATGAATTATCCCGGAAAAGACGCCTTTTTCAAAATTTTTTGAATATTCATACAATTTGCATTTGCGTATCTGTCAGGTTTATTAGATTCCTTCAAATCAGACAGGATTAATTGATTAAACCTGACAGGTGTAATTCAAACTGTCTTGTCCAAAAATAGTTGACATTACTTATCATCATCTTAATCCATTTCTATTAATCATGTTGAAGTATATGATAAATCATTCACAAAAGCACAACCATTTTTTTGGAAGTTGATTTAGCTCAAGTCAGCAAATTAAGGTAATCCATTGATTTTATTTTTTTCGATGCGGGAATACGGGAACGTCGCAGCGCAAGAGCGCCGTGATGAGATTAAATCTGTAAGCGTCGGGGTTATGCTTGTGATTAACCTTGCGAAGGTTTCCTGCTTTGCGATGCTACGCAGGACAGGTCGAACCTTCGCAAGGTTTGTGATTAATGAATCTATACGGAAAGGCAGTTTTCTCAATTGGGCATCATAAAACTCAACTTCGGAATGCAGGAACTGCTGGCAGATAAAATTTCCAAAAGTGGTAAAAACGCAATTTTATTTCTGTGTCGGCTGTACAGCCAGATGGTGGATGAAATCAACGATATTCTTTACAGCGAGATTTACTGCATCGAAGGAGAGTTTCTTGACAACAGGGAATTGTTCAGTTGTTGGTGCCGGGCAGTCCTGCTTCAATAAGCAAGTCAGCAATCCTGCACTCGAGACGGTCAGTGAATAGACTTACCGGATCTTGCTTTAAATTTGCCTCCAGGCAAGTAGAAATATCCATCGGTTTACCGATATTTAATACCATTCTCTTGAAAGGATTTAAACCTTCGGCGCCATAAATGCCGATGGGGGTAATAGGGATCAATAACCCGTGATCCTTATACAGTTCAAAGGCTATTTTTCCGAAAGTGGGACTAAAGCGGGGAATATAGGAGTGATACTTACTTGGTTCCTTATCCACGATCTTCTTCTGACCGATTGTTCTCAAAATATTATAAGTAATCTGAAAAATGGAAACGGCTCTGCCATTCAATAAAAACTCCTTTACCCGGGTAAAAGCGGCTCGCAAGTTACTGGCGAAGATAGCCAGATTACCGTTAAATTCTTTATTGATTGGGATCATATCTAACTCTTTCATCTTGCCCGTCAAATACCAGGAAAATCGCTTTGCAACCGGAGAGAGAAATTTATAAAGAACGGATCCCAGCGCCGGTTTTATATGTTTTTGCAGGAATACTTCTTCATCAAACATATAGTGCGCGGCTAAAAAGTGTAATTGTCGCTCATAGGCGGTCACAATACCGGCGATATCCCGACCAATACCGGGATGGTTGGCGACGATTAGGTTAGGTCCTTCCCTGATTATATTTTCCAAGCCATGATAAGTAATATATCTATTGAAAGGAAGGAATATCGGTTTAAGAATTCGCTTCGCCCGGTCATATTGATTCTTTGTTGATACGGGTGTATTTATCTTAATCAGTGTCATCAATTACTATCTATTTAAAGTTTGGACCGTCTCTTTGGTAATTTATAAGGGATATTGCAGATATACAAATATTGTTTTGAGGCACCGCTAGCCTCGATTAATTCCAGTTTGTCATAATGTAGTAGGAAAACGACAGGGCTCTTCTTACTAAAAATACCTGACCCTGATTGAAAATAATATGGAAATTGTATTAATAAGTCGTTGTCATATTTGCAACCACACAAATAATAAAGTCAGCCCTGTTTTTATTCTCTTCCGATAGTTTGTTTACATCCTTTTGAGAAACAGTAGTGATGGTAGCATATTTGAGGTCAGGCATCTTCTTTTTTAGGTAATGAAGAATTCCTTCATAATTATCTGAGTGGTAAGCCCCGTTATAATGAATGAATAAAGAACCCTTCCGGTAGTTTTTTAAAATGAAATATGCCATTGTAGCATCTTTAATTGCCTGAGCTTTGGGTAAATTATTTCCCATGCGTCCATGCACCATTCCGAGCATATCTTCGGGGAATATTTGTTGCTATGAATTTTATATGATTATCCTTAGCCAAATCTACAAGCGGTGCATAGTCGGTTTTATAATTTGACCAGAGACGAGCTAATGTGTCCAGAGCCTTATCGTCAATTTTCCCGGCTAAAAATGAATCTAATTCAGCCTGGTTATCGGCTTCAAACTTCTCTGCGCCAAGGATTAATTCATTTGATTCTTTCAGATCTTTCGTTACCTCAAGTTGCAGCCAATGGGAAATTGGGTTATTGTGAAGCTTGCCAAAAAGAATAATATCCGTTTTATTTAGGGTCTCTATCGATTAGCGCATCAGATACGAGGAGGGAAGAGCAGGAATTCTGATATTTCAAGAATATCTGGAAAATTCCAAAATCTCAAATTCATCGAACAGCTTTCCGAGTTATCTGCATGCGCATGTTCAAGCCACATTTACAATTTTCTACTCTGGATATTTTAGCGTTACTTCTCCGGTATTCGCATCAATACCAAATAATATGCTCTTCGAATCATTTTTTTTAGAACGATATTTAATGTACCAGAAGGTCGATGTATTAGGTACTAATGGTTCACTCAATGATGCTTCTAAAATATATTCAGGATTTTCTTCCCTAAATACTTTACCACCATTCCTTTCCGCTATTTCTATAGCTTTATCACTATCAAACCAGTCGTGAGTAATATATGTTGAACCGATGATAGAACCGCTTATACTACTATCAAGAAAGGTTTCTTTATAGGTGGTATGAAAATAGTAACGTAAGTCGGAGGAATATGAATAATATTTATGATACCAAGATATAGACTTGCCATCCAAATTAACATCATCGCTGAATATATTTATAAGGCTGGCATCATTTTCAAGTGATTTTGCCATACTTTCAATTTTACTTTTATTATATGATGCTAAAATATATTCATCTGTATTTGTTGAGGTTGGATTTTCATTGCATTGACTAAATAGTAAAATCAAAAAGGTTAAAATAGAAATCGTTTTCATTATGAGATCTCCTCCTGTTATAATTATTGGCTAACATTTGCTTATAAGAAACCTTTTCTCCTTTTGCATTATACAATACATATGCCGGTTTGTCCTGGCTAAAAGCTGCTGTAAAAAGAAATTGAAAAATAATAATTACTAATGCTTTTTTCATAATCTAAACAGATCTCCTTTCATCGATAATTTTTTTGTGTTGTTTAATTTTCTATTGACTACCATTTATATAACAAGCCTATTAACGTTTTAACTCTTTCACTTAATTTATTTTTTAATATACCAGTGTTTTTGACCGTTAATAAATTCAATCACACCTTTCTTTTTAATTATCTTTAAATTCTTTATATGTGCTTTTCCGTGATTGACTTCAAGAAATTCGAGTTTACTACACTGTTCAAAATCATCACAGTCCCAACAGCCGTCTAATTGCTTTTTCTGACAACATTTCTTGATTTTACAGCTGGGATTTCCACCGCCATTCTTACAACTCCTTTTACATCTCAGTCTTACCATTGCTCCCAGCACTTCATAGCAATCGGGATATTTTTCAAATACTTTAAAAAATGAGATGGTGGATAATAACTCAGCCGTTTTATCAAAACGATAAGTTCTTAATTCTTTTCTTAAATCTCTTGCATAATCAGCAATTATTCCTTTGTGATTCGGACATTCTGCACAATATAATCCACAATATGCTACATCGGTAAAGCTCATCTTTAATTCTCCATTATCACTTTAAATTTTACTTTGAAATCCGCATTGTGTATAGCCATTGTTATGAGTTGTGCTTTACTCTTCATCCACATGATGACGGCATTTCAAAGACCTGGCTTGTTTTGTGCTGTTCGTGTATGGCTCCGGTTAATCCAAGCGCTTCGATTAGCATGGTTTGGATATCTTTTTCAGGAGTCATACCGCAGTTTGGTTTATCGATAATTGGCGGAATATAAGAAATTTACGGCTGGTATCCACAGGATTATTTTTCTGAAGCTTGAGAGAAAACCGTCAGGCGGTAAGTCTATCATTGGGAATGAAACATTTTTTATAATGACGTGTCTAATAAATGTTTTAATATAAAACAAAACATTGTTTTATTATCTAACATTTGTTAAAATATACCAAACTTGGAGGAAAAAATGGATACATTTAACATTAAGGTAGGAAATCGAGTAAAAAACCTTCGAGAGAAAGTTGGCTTGCGTCAGGAAGTGTTTGCAGAAAAACTTGGTATAACCAGACCAGTAATTTCACAAATTGAACAAGGAAAACGTAAACTCACTGCGCAAGAATTGGACAAGATTGCGGGGATTTTTAATCTGTCAACAGATGTATTGCTGGGAAAAATTCCGATGCCAGAAATCGAGATTTCTCAAGAGGAAAAGCAGAAAATCTCAGAACCTTCAATACGGATTAATATTCCGCAAAAGAACTTTAATAAGTTCCGAGAAGTCCTTCTTTATATCTTAAACGAGGTCGGTTCCAAGCCGCATATCGGCGAGACGGTCATTTATAAACTGCTCTATTTCATTGACTTTAATTATTATGAAAAGCATGAGGAACAGCTAATCGGCGCTAACTATATCAAGAATCATTATGGTCCGACACCGGTAGAGTTTCAGAAGATCGTTGAGAAGATGATTCGGGATCATGATATTGAGAAAATCAACAGTCAGTATTTTAGCTATCCGCAAACCAAATACCTGCCGTTAAGAAAACCGGATTTATCAAAGTTTTCAGCCAATGAATTGGAAATAATAAATGATGTACTTTGTAAATTAGCAGATATGAACGCTGCTCAAATTAGTGAATATTCTCACAATGATGTTCCCTGGTTGACGACGGAAGAAAATAAACCTCTCGAATACGAATCTGTTTTCTATAGAACCAGTCCTTATTCTGTCAGGGAATATCCGGATGAAGTTTAAAGAAATATCCCGGACAGCGGAATTTAGAAGAGATTTTAAACGACTGTTAAAGCGCTATAAAACACTCGAAGATGATCTGAGAAACTGTATTGATTCGAACTTATATCTTTATCATAAACTCAATCTCGACAATAGCAGTATTTTCCCCATTTCAGATCTGGGATTTGAGGAGATCACATTTTATAAAGTGAAAAAATTTGCCTGTAAGTCTCTGAAAGGAACTGGAGCGAAATCAGGAATACGGCTGATATATACTAACTTTACTGAAGAAGACCGGATTGAACTGATCGAGATTTACTACAAGGGCGATAAAAAGAACGAGAACAGAGATCGCCTGAAGGATTATTATAAACGTTATATACGGAATTGATAATTAGAGATCCTGACACTTCGGGCATATATGAGTACTCCGTTGCCCGACGACGATACGTTTGATTTTGGTACTGCAGTGAGGACAGGTTTGACCAGTGCGGTGGAAGACGTTTAATTGTTCGGCATTGCGTCCCCGGCGCTGACCGGCTGAATAGAAATTGGATTTCCCTTTGCCAAGGGTTGTGCCGAGATTGTCGATGCCTTTCTGTAATACAAATCTGATAGCATGATAAAGGGTATCGAGTTTCTTGCCGGACAGTTTTGAAGCAATCTGCTTTGGGTGCAGTTTAGCTTCCCAGAGGGCTTCATCAACATAAATATTGCCCAGCCCGGCGATGAATGTCTGATCCAGCAACAATGGTTTCAATTGCCGGTTTTTGGATTGAATGCGCTTTTTAAAAATATCAACAGTGAAAGCATTGTCCAGCGGTTCCGGTCCGAGCGAGCCAAAGATTGATTCGGGATCATTTACCAGAGTCAGCCGTCCAAATTTCCGTGTATCATGAAAACGCAGATCAAGTTTATCGGAAAAATGCAGGATTACATGCTCGTGCTTATCGGGTTCGGTGTTTGGAGAGATTAACTGTAATTTACCGCTCATTCGCAGGTGAATAAGCAGATGCAGACCGCTTTGAAAATCGAAGATAATGTATTTCGCCCGCCGCCGGATGTTGGAGATCGTTTGCCCGGAAATGGTTTGAATGAATTCTTCTGCGGATGGCAGGGCAATGGTCTTTTTCCAGAAAACTTTGGCGCCGGTGATCGCCTTTCCAATCAGTCCGGCATTGATCAGATCATTGACAATAATTTGAACTTCCGGTAATTCGGGCATACGTTATATTTTTTTCTTGAGCGGTTTAAATTTCAGGTTCATCAGCCAGCCTTTGACTTTTTTCAAAGGATAAAGCCCGAAACCA
>JADHYC010000073.1 GCA_016782645.1 Fidelibacterota bacterium
AATTGTAACAGACCCAAGACCCAATCCCATGCCATAAGGTTTTGAAGCTTTTTTAGCAGCAGGTTCAGGTGGTACTTCTTCTTCAGTCATAGCAGCCATTTCAGAAGTAGGTGGTACAGTTACTTCTTCTCCAGGTACAAATACTTCTTCTTCAAGTTCTGGTGGTGTAACTTCCTCTTCAATATCTGGTGGAGGAGCTTCTTCCTCAGTGTCTACTGGCATATCTTCTGTCTCGATCGGAATATTAAGTAACTGTCCATCAGGTGTTGAAATAATCATTTGTCCTGCTTCCAACATGGATTCCATACCGGTTATCAAGTTAATAACTTGAACTAAACCTTCTATACCGTAGAAACGGTCTCCATAATCTGGAGATGTCATAACCCAGAACTCTGTTCCTTTAACAGATGCAACTGATGTTGGTGTTGCTATACGATATGAGGTTGTAATGCCAGGGGTTATTTTTGCAAGAAGTCTTCCCTCAGAAATTTTAATTGTCCTAACAGAAAACTCTTCTCTAATTTCCATTTCCGAATTTCTTCTAATTTTTATTAAACTTTTGTCGTCACTAAACAATAAGGCGGCATATCCCGCTTCATAAGTTTTTAAAGCATCACCAATGTTCAACCCCATACTTACTTCTGCAGGAACAGAAAAATCAGTCTCTCCTTTTGGACGAACATTTACTACGCCGCTTTTCTTTAGAATTGTTGCAAACTGAGTTTGTGCTTGTACAACTACAGAGAAAATTATAATAATACTAATTGCGAATACAATTATTTTTCTCATATTAACACCTCTTAACTTTAAGTTATTTTTTCTTTGAAATTATTCCTAAAATCACTTTAGAATCAAGCAGTTCTATTATACAAAATTCCATTTTTGATTTTTCCAGACTTCCATCAGATTTTTTCAACTTTATAAAAAAAGACTTTAAAAGACCACAGTCAATTTGGTTGATTATTATTTTTAATGAAGCATTTATATCAGTCTCTATAAAATTTGAAATCCCTTTTCCAATAATATCCTGCCTATTGTATTTCAAATGATTGCAGAAAGTCCTTGATACTCCTAAAATAATACCGTCACTGAGAAATAATACCGCCTGATCAGAAGATGAATCTATCATTTTTGATATACGATCACGACTCTCTCGGACTTCTCTATACATTCTTACCAATTTTTCATTGAACATTGATAGTCTATCATATTTTTCCTTTAACTGTCTCAATTCACTGCTACTATCAACGGTAATACTATCTATAATTGGAGTAGAATATTCTTCAATAAAACCCTTAAGTGTATATCCTAATCCTTCAATAGCCTCAATAAATATCATGCTATTTGATTTCTCAACTTGCACAAATCGCAGTCCTATTTCAGATATTTTCTCGTGATTTTTTAAAACCCATTTTGCCATTTCGTGCTTTGACTTTTTTAACTTTTTTATATCTAAGTCAGGTCCAGCAACTCCAATAAATTCCGGCATTAAAGGAAACCTACCGATAATTTTGAGTTTCTTCTGTTCCTTCTCTGGTAGAACATTATAATTAAAAGTTGTTGACACCGCTGCACTAGCAGTTTTATTTATTACACTTTGCAAAGGTATTACTTCCGACCTTAAGGATAATATATTTCCACTATACAAATTAATTATAGAGCTATTTTTTACTAAATTAAGAATAACCGGATTTAAGTGAAAAGAGTCATTAGTTTGAGGCAATACTACCTTTTCACCATTCAAATCAGTCAACCTATTAAAATCCGAATTCCTATGTACAACAATTAAACCATCAATATCGCTAAAGATAAACTTAAAGAAAGGACGAAATTCGTAAAATGATTCAAGATATATTGCTTCATAATTGGATACAAGTGCAATTGCATTTGGAGATTCAGCAATTTGTTTTATAAATGTTTCTGTATTATTATAGTTTTTAGAATATACACGATAGCCAAGGTCTTTATTAAAAACTTCACCGAAACTCTTAAAAAAGGAATTTAAATTTTTCGAAACTTCCTGAAAAGGTATATACCATTTGAGTAGTTCCACTTTTCTATTCCTCTGCTTTTATAATAAAATATTACTAATATTAATTGTAATGCTCTCTTCTAATCTTTCGATATCAATTGGCTTAGAAATAAAGTCTACCGCCCCCATTTCTAGAGAACTTTCAGTAATATTTTTATCCTTAACACTTGTTAGAATTATTATAGGTACTTTTAAATCGATTTTTTTTATTCTTTCAAGCACTTCCAATCCATTCATTTCGGGCATTATTAAATCCAATAACACAAGATCGAAATGTTCAGTATTCAGTGCTGTCAATGCTTCTTCTCCAGATAAAGCAATTTTAGAATTATAGCCTTTATATTTTAAATAATCCGAAAGAAAATTACATACACTTGGTTCATCATCAATAATTAATATTTTATACTCATTCATTATTCAATTTGCCCGATAAAAAGGTTTTAACAAACTCCGTTATTTATAAGTGATTTTTATTTTGTAAAATCAAAACTATGTCAGAAGTCTTTCTCATTTACATTCTAAAATAACTTTTATAAATATATTTAAATATTCATTTATTACCAATTTAAATCTCAATTAATTACTTGACATAAATTTTGATATCTCATCTTCAGAAAACATTCTAACGGATATTTGAGAAATTTTAGATAACTGCTCAATAGAAATTTGAATCTTATATTCAACCTCGGTACCTCTATTTTGGAGGTATACTTTAACATCCGACGCACTAGAATAAATATTAAACATAGGTCTAAATTGATTGTTGAATAATAAATTCAAACGTCCTTCATTTTGGGGCTGAAATGTAAAGGGCACATCTATTAAGTTGAAAACACAATCACCTTTTTCACTGCTAAATATAATAATTGGAAATGAACGAAAAATACCACGAGAAATTTCATCTATTAGACACTCGTCAAAAATAAATTGGTCACCACTATAAGAATATTCAATAAAATCATCCACTTTCCTTTTGGTGCAGGGCAACGTTTCAAGCATATCTTTAATAATATCTCTATGCAATCGAAAGTTTACACTAAATCTAACTTCTATTTTATCAGGAAATAATGGTACTCGTTTAAAAGTTGGATCGGTGATCTCAATTTCGTAAGGATTCTGTGCAATTCTGTAAATAATTTCTTTAAACGACTTCGTTTGTGAGAAGTGATCGCTTATCTTTCTTGAAAATTGGTCCGAAGAAATTTTTTGACGAGATATGTCTGTTTGCTTATAATATTTCTTTTCTTCTCCGATTAGAGATTTATTAGTGTACGATCTTTCTAATTTATCAAGTGCAAAAGAAATATTTTTAGTTGCTTGTGAAATCACGGATACCCTTTGTATCTCATCACTCCCTCTTTTAAGATTTTTCTCCTCTTCTTTGGTTTTTGGTTTTACTAAAGATAATACTCCCTCTCTTGGATGAATTTGATACCCCGGTATTATCATTTCATCTATAGTGTTATTAACTAATTCCATAACTTTTCCCAGATCAGAGGAATTTTCCTTAATCTCTTTAGATGCTATTGTTTCCAATGTATTCAAATCTGTTAACTGAATTTTAATAAAAAATTTGCCTTTATCTCTCTTATAACTACCGGATAAGATTATATTATTTTTTCTTTTCAACTCAGGCTTTACACGTATCTCTTTAAGTATATTCTCTAATACGATTGTTCTGTTAGCAGTGACTCCTTTAACATAATTGTAATGATTTATAATAAAGTCAGTAAAACCATCTTTCAACCAATCTATTTCCGGATCCTCACTGAGATTATCGAAAGACAATATATAAAGATTTATATCGGTATTAACTCCATTATTAGCAATTAAAAAATAAGGTGTTATTAAAAACAAGAGTAGCAAACAAACTATTTCTTTCCTCATAATATACCTCCTACGCTAATTGGAAAAATTATAAGAAACTTCTCTATTTTACGTAATGCAAATTGAGGGATTTATTTATTAAATGAAATAAATAAATTTTTCTGTTTTGATGTGTTAGGAATATAGTCTTCTCCTCTAATTACATGTATAAATTCGATATAAATATTATCAACAACAGCTATCTATTATGTTGTAATTCCATTTGACCCCTGAATAATTAAATCACCTAATTCATAATTATTAACAGAAGTGTGACAATATACCTGATTATCCCATTCAGTTACTTCTTCATTTTTCATTTTCACTCTTACAAGCAGTTGGCTCAAGTTCATTTTTTTTCTCTTCTACATTTAAATGGATTCCACCAATCAACTTAGCATAAATGTTGTAAAAAATGACAGTAAGTAACATTATAAACAGTATTATCCCCGTTAATAATAAGCCATTGATTATTGAAGCAAAGAAAACTCCTGCAATATTAAATGTTGGTGCTTCTATAACATCAAATAATGGTAAATCAGTTATTGATTCACCGAAAAAACTAATTATCCAAATTATGGTGAGGTATAAGAAAAAAACAAGGATACATATAACGGTTAAAGTAACTAAAAATGATATTTTTAAAACTGAACTTAAGCTGATACTCTTTATTTCATAATCCATATATGTAACCTAATACTTTGATTGTTAAGTTCAATAAAAATTCACTCTAAATCAAGAAATTTTGGAGTTTATGTAATTTTATTTCAGGACAAATGTAAATCAATATCTAAAGTTCTGAACAGTTAGGACTCGGAATAATAAATAAAAACAATAACTTACATAATTTATAGCGTTAAAAATTTAGAAAATATTCGTATTAGAAAGTAATCTGTTGTCCGAACGAAAGTGCAAAACCTTTCGCATAATTAAAAATCCCGCCAATTTGTGAAAAACCCCAATTAAACGAATAATTTTTAAAGTTCAAACCGGAACCAATACCCCACTGGAATTTCTCCAAACCACCAAACGAAATTCCTGCTCTTAGTGGCAACCATATAATAGATTTATATTCTGCGGCAAATGAAACCTTTGGTAAATAACTCGATGCAAAATCATCACTGAAACATTGCCTTATATTTGAATATAAACTTAGATTTGGGAGGACTTCATACTGAAAACCAAGCAGAAGATACGACGGATAATTAGAGCTGAAACTATCAATTGAAAAACTTGTATCGGTTTGAACACCTTCTTCAAATAAAGAATCTATATATTCAAAATCTTCAGACGCAATTTCCATAAAGTATGAATATTTTACCTTCTCTGCTTCTACCAATCCCCACTTAAGAAATCCAAACAGATTGTTTAATGATATATTTGCGCTCATTTTTTCATTTATAATGGCAGCCAAACCAATGTCAAATGCCATTCCAAAGCCGCCAGTACCATATTTAGCTTCTAAATCGCCATCGAGTTCGATGCGATCTTCAAATGTTATAGTCGAAGCATCCATTTTATCAGACCCTGCATACCCAAAACCGAATAACGCCTTAATGGATGCTCCGGCAGATAATTGTTCAACAATGTCGCTGATGTAAGGAATCACTACCTCACGTCCATGTGCTAAAGCAACTGTAACAACGGATTGCATTTCAACATTTGTGTTACTTAAATCGAGTGGTTTCTTAAATTCATTCCCAAAGAACACAAAATGAAATAGAGATTTTGGAAATACGACCGAACCGGTCACTTCAGAACCGACAGAAAATGCCCAATTACCGAAGGACATCTCGAGCAGTCTCATTTGAACCAATGTATTAATATTTAAACCATCATCAGGAAAAAAAGCTAATAGTTCTTCTTTATCCTCATCATCCAAATAGCCGCCCGTAAAAAAACGTTCATTAAGCCGAAATGGGGAAATTGCGTTATTGTTAATTTGCACAGATGGAAAAGGCAAAAAGGGTAAAAACCCAAAATTCATAGAAAACTTAGGATTTCCTGATAGACCTAAATTTGCCGGATTCCAACCAATAACATTAGCACCTCTTGCTTGAGTAGAATAGGCATTGGCAAATGCAACACTATGCGGATTCATATAAAGTTGAGCAAAACTCCTAACATTCAACCACAAAAATAAAACAACAATTAAATATTTATATTTTTTCATTTTATCTTCTCCTAATTATCATTCCCTTTTAAATCAATTAAGCCTTTTATCGAACCATATAATTGTATAGCTAATGAATCACTCTTTAGTAACCGAGAGGGAATAATGTTATCGTTTTCGTCTCTTAAGCCTAATAACTTCACTTTGGCTTTGATATATAATGAGTCCTGAAAAAGTAAAAATTTACTCTCATCGAGATATATCACATCCGTAAAGAACGAATCGGGCAATAAATGAAATATAGCAAGAGTATCAGGAGATATAACCGATCCTTCTTCAAAGTAAACGGTATCCTTTGCTGCAAGAACTTCCAGATCACCACCAAATTCAAACTTATTGTCCATTTTTGAATAAAGTTTTATAGATTCCAATTCTTCTGGAATATCCTCCTGAACTAATTTCGGGTTAATATTTATTTCAGCATTTTCTAAAATTTCCATCTCCATTGGAACCGTGATGTACATTGTCCCACCCACATATTGATCAGTTGACACAGTTCCGGTACCACCAACTGAAGCACTTCCATAGGCAATAATCTTCCTGGGTTTAATATTTATCAAATCAGCGGCGTTAGGAATAATTACTCGCGGATTACTGGTAATATTTTGATGAATTTTGGAACGACTTGTATCGCCTTTATCATTAAACGAAACCAACATCAGATTTAATTCTACCGGAACACCAATATTCGTATCAAAATCAAGGATGATATCCACATTAGTTAAATTGATACCTTCTAATTCTTCGGGCAATGCATCAATATCCTGTTCAATTGAATCAATGTCCACAATTACCGTGTCTATATATCCAGTTACCCTGGAAAATGCCAGATCTTTCAACTGTACTTTCACATTGATCTCATTTCCAAATGTTAGTGTCATTGCTTCATCAGATGGTAAATTGACTATCGAGGTATAGTTAATTTCCTGATTCATTGACAAATCACCAATAGGCAACTGAATTTTATAAGATCTTAAGGGAATTGTATGGACAACAGGTTCTGTACCACTTCCAAGGTTGATTGTATACTGAAACGGTGTGTTATCGGTTTTCTTTACTATTTCGTTCACAGTAAAATTAACCGTTGCAATGGCACCAACATTATTGATAACCGTGAGCACCAAATCTCCAGAGCTGATCATCGCCTCTTCAATTTTTGTCTCATCATCAATTTCAATTGTATTCTCTTCAACAATAGCGTCCTGATTAAAGAAACCCGTAACGCTCGAAAATGTAAGATCCGATACATCAATGTCCACATCGATTGCCCCTAAAAGATTATAGGATGCAATTTCATCCGATGGAATAATCACTTCCGTATTATAGGTGATATTTTGTGTGAAGCTATCTACTGAAACATCGACAGTATTCGGAAGAAGGGTACAACCGATGAGATCAATACTTACTATAGTCGTATTGGGTTCAGGGTAGAGATCTCTCACCTCGTGTATCGAATTACCTGATGGATCGCGGAATTCCGGAATATTCAAGGTTATATGGGGTATACCTATCTCAGTTAAATTGACATTATTTCGGATGAGGATAGTCATCGATCCTGAGGAAACAGTTGCGCTTGTAATTTTTGAGCCAGAGGTAACATCGATTTCACCTTCTTCAATAATTGGATCCTGGCAGACTTTACCTTCAAAGGCTGAAAATGTAATCTCCTCTCCGGGATTGCCTCCGTATAAAGAAATATCTACTATAACGCCATCGGTTTCAGATACAAGTACTTTATTTGGGTCCGTATCAATAGTGATTATTTGATAGCTATATTCAACTTTTTGATCGTTCACGTCCATGACGAGCAAATTATCTGTTAACGAATAAGCATTATTGGAAGATTGATTAGCCATTAGAGGAATAATTTTGTGAAAAGCCTGTTTACCCACATCTTCCGATACGTCTATTGATGATATAGTCAAATCAAGATTCGCATCGATAGGAAGATTATTTGTTATATTAATTGCCAGTGTTCCTTCTTTGATCTTTGCAGTCTGAACCTTATTATCGGATTCCACAAGGGTAATTACACCTGTAGTATCAACCGTTTGTTCAGGAATTATTGCTTTCGCTGAACTCACCTCTAAATCATTTGCCTGTACCTGAACAACAAAAGATGAATTTCTTGTAGTTTCGTTGTTCACAATATCTTGTGGGCCAGAACCACAAACCACCCCTGTTATTTTTAAGATAACCGTACCAGGTAACGTTTTACCTGTTAAAGAAATGATTTCCATTGCAGAATTATTAGACTGAATTCCGGCTGTCCATTCAGCTTTAGCAGAATCGCCATCACTCCCATAGATGACACTTGAATCGGCATCAAGCAACCGAATAGTTACCGGCGCACCAAGTTCAATAACAAGATTATTAACAATATTTATTACAAGCTCTCCTGAGGTAAATTCAGCATTACTGAAATTATCAAATGTAATTTCTCTGTAAATAGTGGGAAAACTAGTTTCACTAGAAATTATTGCTGTTTCACCTTCCAATACACCGGATAGGTCTATAATATCAGTCAATAAAATCGGATCTGTACTTTCACTGTCAGTATTATTTAGCGATATTTTCCCCAATTCTGAACTGACATTTTCACCAACAGGATCAACTCCCACTTCCTCTAATTGAGAAGAATAGTGTTTGGTTGATCCATCAACCGTTACATCATCGACAGATTGAGTAAAGGACTGTTCGATGTCACCAATATTCAGCTGATCACCAACTTCCACTTTTTCGATTTCAACTTCATCTTCATAAGCATAAATCGAATCTCCACTTGTGCCATAAGGAATACTAACAATAAGTGAATCGTCCAGAAGTTCATCTAAGGTTATAGCCTTTTCTAGTAAAGGAACTTCTAATGTTACTGACCAGGATGGTAAATCAGATTCTTCAGGCAATTTCATCTGACAATTGTTCAATAATAAGGAGACAGTTACAATACCCATGATTATAACTTTTTTCATATTTTTACCTTTCAACTATATTTTTCTTTAGAAGAATAATATTCTTTGCATACTTAACTGATAAACATATTAAAAATATTTTATTACTGTTTAATGTAAATAAGATTCGATCACATGAATGTGATATACGTCTCAGATGTCTTATTAATTTTTCCCCAATTAGTCAACTTTAAAAAATAATCTGTAGTTTTATCTTTCTAAGAGGTTTATTTGAAATGATAAAGTAATCCGCCATCTGGCAGAACAAAATTAGGGCAACAAATTTTTAAGTAGATTCTTCCGGGATAACTCTACCTTTTCCTAAACGAAATAATTACTTCGATAATGAGACAAAAAGTTAAAATAATTATTACTGATGCCACAACAATAAGAGACCAAACCTTTTGTTCTGATTTAATGAACTCAATCATCTGAATAACAATTGCAATAATCGTTGATATTAACATAAATAACGTTGGCCATAAGGTTACATGATAATTTACTTTTTTACGGAATAGATATATCGTAACTACAAATAAGCCTAATCCGGCAACTAATTGATTAAGTGATCCAAATAATTTCCACAAAACTAATCCAATGGATTTGCCACCTGATTTCATCAATGCAAAATATCCTATAGCTGCAACGGCAATAATGGATGCTATATATCTATTATTCAAAAATTTAATTTTATATGATCTGCCAATCTCTTCGACATTATATCTTAAAAGCCTTGTAGCAGAATCCAGGGTTGTTAATGCAAAAGAAACAACCATTACCGATAATAATACTTTTCCAATTTCGACTGGTATCCCTAATTGAGCAATGAATAAAGAAGCACCCTGAATGAATGCATCCAACTTCGGCTGAAGTCCACCTGCTATTGACCAACTTGCATAGTGTTCGTTCCAAATTTTAGCACTGCCAATACCTGCAGTAACGGCTAATATAACCAATGTTGCTAACATCCCTTCAGCCAGCATCGAACCATATCCAATAAACCTTGCATCACGCTCATTATCTAATTGTCTAACAGTAGTCCCTGAAGATGCCAGACAATGAAACCCACTTATCGCACCACAGGCGATTGTTACAAAAAGGAACGGAAATAATGAGGGAAGATCGCTTGGCGCTGTGTTTACTACAGGCGCAACTATAGTGGGACGTAATATTAATACTCCTAAAAACATTGTTATCAGACCAATATAAAGTAGAAAAGAATTGAGATAATCCCTTGGCTGTAAGAGTATCCATACAGGAAGCACTGATGCTAAAAATGCATATACCAAAAGTATATACGACCAATTAGTGGAACTAATGCGAGTAATAGGAAATCTAATTCCAAGAAATATTCCTCCGATCATAAAAATCAAACCAATAATTGTAGTTATTATAAAAGGTGTATGGTATCTATTTAGTGCAGTCCCAATCACCAAAGCAATGGCTATTAATCCAAATGTTGGAATTATCCCTTCTGGATACATTTTAAATAGAATTGTAATTGTGAGAACAAAAACTCCCATTGCCAATGCCAACATAAAAAATATTATTACCTGCAAAATACTTTTTATACGTTTTCCAACAATTTCTTCGGCTACTTCACCTATAAATTTTCCTTGATTTTTCAAAGATACTGCTAAAATGCTGAAATCATGTACTGCACCTAAAAAAATAGATCCAAAAAACACCCATAAAAGCGCAGGCAGCCAACCCCAAATGACACCAATTGCTGGTCCCAGAATGGGCCCCAATCCAGCAATCGTCGCAAAATGATGACCAAAAAGTACAGACCTTCGTGCGGGAACGTAATCAATTCCATCTTCATGTACATGAGCCGGAGTCTCATTTCTAGGATCTAACTTAAAAATCTTATCCCGAAGGTATTTCCCATAGATAAAATAAGCAAAAAAATATCCACCTAAAGTAATTAATAGTATTATTGCAGCATTCATTTTAATTCTCCGGTATGAATAACTATAATATGCAAGTGGTGAATTTATTTTGGCATTTTATTATAACGAGGTTTTTATAGTATTTTCTAAAAGATTCCCACTTAGTAGTAATATCATCTTGAAGCTGTATCATCTAAATGCAGTCGTTTAGTAGAAAACCTCTAGAAAAATCTTATTTGTAAAATAATATAGAACACTTTTAAAGATTTTTTTTAATTACTTCTGCTATTCCTTCAGGACATAACCCAATATTTCCTAAAAGAAGGTCTCTATCACCCTGCTCAATAAAATTGTCTGGTATTCCAAGTGAAATGACCCTACAATCAATTTTTGAATCGGAAATGAATTTACTTATAGTCATTCCAAAGCCACCTTTAATTGTATTTTCTTCAATAGTTAAGATCAAAGAATGTGACTTAGCAACATTCAATAGCAATTTTTCATCAAAGGGCTTTACAAATCTGGCATGGATAACTGTTGGTAAAATACCATCTACTTTTAAGAGCTCAACGGACTGTTTTGCAACATTAGTCATCGTACCTACAGACAATATTGCTACATCTTTACCATTAACTAATACTTCCCATGATCCTATCTTTAATATTTTTGGTTTCCGGTTTTCATCGAATACTTCACAAGTTGCCTTAGGATACCTGATTGCAAAGGGCTTTTTCGATTGATATAGAGCAGTAAACAGAATGTTCCTGAGTTCATTACCATTTCTTGGAGCTGATATAATCATATTTGGAATAGTATTGATATAACTAATGTCAAAGGCTCCATGATGTGTTGGACCATCAGCTCCAACTAGACCTGCACGGTCCATAACAAAAACCACTGGAAGACTTTGGAGAGCAATATCATGAATAATGTGATCATAGGCTCTTTGTAAAAACGTTGAATATATTGCTACAACAGGTCGATAACCACCAACCGCTAACCCTCCCGAGAATGTAACTGCATGACCTTCAGCAATCCCTACATCAAAATACCGATCGGGAAATCTTTTAGAAAATTCTACAAGGCCCGTGCCCTCGCACATTGCCGCTGTAATAAAAATAGCTTTTGGATTATTTTCCGCAATTTCACAGGCTATTTTTCCAAAAGCTTTTAAAAAAGGAGGGGCAGAAACCTGTTTTTTCTCTAATGAATCTTTAACTTTTAGGGGACCTATCCCATGATATTTTGTAGGGTCTTGCTCAGCACTGAGCAATCCTTTCCCTTTTTTTGTTATTATATGTAATAGTACCGGATATTTTAAATCTTTTACACTTTGAAGGGTTCTAATCAATAGC
>JADHYC010000017.1 GCA_016782645.1 Fidelibacterota bacterium
AAATAAATCCATATACAATGCCACGATCAAAGCTAGTGCTGAAAGCACGAATATAAAAAAGTAATTTATTCTCTCTTTTTTTGCACTCAAACTACAAAGAATTCCGTTTATCACTCCATAATCTTCCTTGGAGAGTGGCTTGTTTTGGTCTATTTTATATACAATATTGTGTTCCTTAATTAAGTTATATCTTCCTTGTGTCACTTTATATTTATACATGAAGAAGATAAAGAATCCTCCTATGCCAATATACCATGAAATCTTTCCATACACAGGATTCATATGCATTATGACGGTTACGACTCTCATTGCGATTGTGGCTATTAAGCCAATTATAAAGAATATCCAAGAAGTGTAGCTATCTCGGCATCTTTTTTTTTCAATACAATTTATGCATTTATCATTCATAAATAATTTTTCAATTTAACGGCCAAACATGAGCTGCGCTGGTGTAATTGCGTATATCTTCCATTTTTCCGAAAATCTGTCCCAAAATCACCAAAATCTCAAAAAATCACGGCTGGTAAGCTTCACCTCGATGTAATGGTTAGAATTTAATACTCTCTTTCAATAGTGATATCTTAACTGAGCAATATATATAATATCTTTCTCAATTTTATATACTAATCTATGTTCGCTATTTATTCTACGAGACCAATAACCTGACAAATTATGCTTTAATGGTTCAGGTTTTCCCAAACCTTGATATTTATTTCGCTGAATATCTTTTATAAGTTCATTTACACGGATTAACGTTTTTTTATCTGTTTTTTGCCAGTAAAGATAATCTTCCCATGAATGATCTGAAAATAATATTTTCACTCTATCAGATCTCGTTCAAATCCACTTCCAGTTTCAAGTTGTTTAATCGATTCAAATAAGTATTTAGCATTTTTTGAACTTTTTAAAAGATAGGCTGTCTCATCTAAAGATTCATAATCTTCTAGAGAAAGCATTACTACTGCTTCATTATTTTTTCGAGTAATAATGATAGGATTATGATCTTCACAAACTTTTTTCATGGTTTTTGCTAAATTTGCTCTTGCATTTGTGTAAGAAATTGCTTGCATAAAACACCTCATTTTAATGTACATGTACAATATAATGTACGATTAAATCAAATGCAAGAAAATGTTAGTGTTTTAAAATTAAACATCTGGGAACTAGGCATCGCTGTGACTTGTTTCCACAAGCCTTTGTTTTATCAAAAAAACTTTCCCAAGATCTCCAAAACCTGAAATTCACGCAACAGCTGGTAAAATGGAAAGGGCGGGTATCCTTATTGATTAATAAACATTAGTGTGTAAGTTTATATGGAATGTTACAAAGTCGCATATTATTTAGAGAATCAAATTTAGAGAGCTGCCTGACTGCAATCATCACCTACTGCGAGAGTTAATGCAAATATCCAACAACTGATCAAATATACTTTAAAAATCTAAAAAATTCCCAAATCATCGAATAGCTCACAGCACTACCTCCAACGAATGATCAGGGCATTTTGCTTGATGATTATGTGTTATCTCGCTTCCAATCTACTAACAAGATTTCCATTTACATATTTGTGTAATATACTGGAGATAAATGTCTGGTATGGTAAACCTTCTTGTATAGCCCGTCTCCTTAGTTCGGTTATATCCCGTTCCGAAATGCGAATATTTACTCTTTTATTCTTACGCATAGTTAGTTTGGCATATTCTTTCAGATCAATCTTTCTTTTCTCTAGATTGTAAACTGATTTCCACTCACCTTTTTCAAGTCACACTGCAAGCGTTTTGCGTCTGGTGCAGTGGATGTTAGGCCGATTATCAAGTATATTATTCCACCAATATATTTAATAACGTTAGATTAACTATTATATTATTCTATGTAAGGCTTATTAAATACACTATCGGTTGACGCGCACTATTTGCGTTATTTTAAATGATTCATGAGACATTAGATGGACGATTAATGGCTGTGTTGGAGTAATTGGTGGTGAGCTGAAAGCGACCCAATAACTTCGCTTCGGATCATCATTCAATGTTCCCTCAGCAAAATTGAATAGTGGTGAAGGGGCACGTACTTTACCCTCAACTAATGGTTTATCAATAAAGAATCCAATGGACACTGGCGAAACAACAGCTTGTACCTGAACAACAACCTCTAATGCAAATGGAGCATCCGAGAGTGGTGATGGTATTTGGCGAACTGACGCTGTAAGACCTTCAATCATTGGTTTCATCTCTTGATCTTGTTTAATATTTACTACATTGTTGTCCCCTAAGATTATAGGGCTATTATCACCGTAAGTATTTTGATTTGTACGGTCGTTTTTCACCACTTCCTCATTATTTTCATTTTTTAAAGTATGTCGTAATTCTGTTACTGATTTACTTTCGCTTTTAGCTGCAGATTTTATCTTTTTTTGTTTTTTATCAGAAGGTTCGTAATCCATAGAATCAGGAGGGATTTTAGTGGCAATTTGGATCGGTTCATTCGGTGACCGCCAGATCATAATCAACACGAATAGAGCCGTTCCAGTAACCAAAAGCGACAGAATTACTTTGGGCCAAAAGGGAAGCTCAGCTCCCCAGTTCAAAATTTTGTTTATTTCAATCATTTTTATTACCTCTAGGAATCGGCTTATCATATTAGTGAGTGGATTTAATCCACATAACATCCTGAGAAAAATCACACTTATATTTATACTAATAATTTTAAAGAAAGGCAATGCATTTCTTTGATTTATGAGTCTTATTAAAAAAGGTTATTTTGAATTTTGATAGCATAGTATATAGTGTAAACCAAAATGATATATCCTATTTATAATGAAAGTATATTATAGTTTCCGACAACTCACTTTAATAATATGCACTTACCGGTTGCTGAATAATCACCTGCCGAAATCCTGTAAAAATAGACACCTGACACGTTGAAACTTCCATCCCACTTAACAGAATGATAACCGGATTGGATTCGCCTATTGATTAAAGTTTCAATCAATTGACCCTTTGTATTGTATATGGAAAGATTTACAAATCCCGATTTCGGTAATTGGTAAGAAATTGTTGTAACCGGATTAAACGGGTTGGGATAACTTTGGTAAAGCGAAAATTGCGTAGGTGATTTGGGTGTATTGTCAGCAATAGAAACAGGGAAATTCGCTGAACCGGGAGTTCCATAATCTCCGGCTCCAAAAGGAGTTGTAGATTCAACCCAGTTCGACCCGACACTATTATCGAGAGTTGAACTAATCAGAGCCATAGATGCACCGGTAGGATCAGGAAAACTAATTCCATCATCCCAGGCAACATAATCTACTGTATCACCATCGGGAGAAATCAGTATTAACTCATCATCGCTATTGGCTAAAATAATTCCAGAATATTCATAGTCAATAAAAACTCCTCCATTGCTCAAGGAATCACTATTCTTTCCTAATACTACAAAACCGTCAACAGGAACAATAACAGAACCTGAAATCAGATGTGAGTCAATATCATTGTCTTTTATTGTCCATCCGTTCAAGTTCACTTCCGTGCTTCCGATATTAACAATTTCAAACCACTCCCCATTATCATCAGATACCGCACTTGGATCCTGCATAATTTCGTTGATTACTAACTCAGGTGCACCAGACCTAATGAACCATATTCTTCTTGCGAGTGTCGAATCCAAAACAAAGGGATTGGGTTTATTATCCTGATAAGAAGCAATTTTCAAGCTTCTGTCGTATTCTTTCTGATCCACAGGATCATAATAATTCCATTGACTCATAGTATTTTTTTGCACTTCCCAAAAAGAAGAATTGGCTACATACTGGTACATTGAATAAAAATAAAATACTGCTCTCGCTGCATTTCCTTTGTGATCTTCACGCGGTTCAAAACGTTCAGGACTATTATTTTCCTTTTCGCTGTATTCATCAATATTCTCAGTAGGTATTGTGGTCTGATAATAATCAAGCCTGAACCATTTATCAGTATTAGCATCAGGAATTTCGGCATAAGGATCATTACCTCTCGAAGAGTTAACATTATCTTTGCATGGAAAAAGATGATGCATATCGCTTCTTTGAGGTTCATCTGCCGCCCCCATAGATTGCGGCCATGTATGCTCGCAATTTATTCCTTTTGCGTTAGTAGAATTCCGAGGGTAAGCGAGATCATCTATTGTTATCGTGTAGCCCGTATAAACGCAAGATAGTTGATTTCCGTCGTGAATATCGATCTCGCCGTATAATTTATCTCTTGCTCCATTATACCCGAGTGTCGTGGATGTTTTGTAATTGGTAATAACATAATCGAGTAGTTCTTGCTCACTAAGCCCCTCACCAATCGTCGTTTGTATCTGTGAAAATACAGTGGATAATAGTAATGTAAAAACTAAACTATACTGTACGATATAGGTCTTTTTAAATCTAATCACTTTTTTCACATTTTAAAATTAAAGTATCAAAATCCCCATAATAATATAACAAATCTACTGATAGAATTATCCTTTTCTTTTTTTTCTTCGCTCTTCAATAATCATTTCTTCTATGGCTTTCGGGAGAGGTGCATATTTAAGAAATTCCATAGAGTAGTTTGCACGTCCACTGGAATGCGTCCTTAACGCAGATGCATATCCGAACATTTCCATCAATGGAACAGTACCAGTGAGTTTCTGTGAGCCCTTCCGATAACGGCGCATATTGTTGATTTTTCCTCGCCTCCTATTGATATCACCAATTATATCTCCCATATAAGTGTCGGGAGTATTGATTTCAATTTTCATAACAGGTTCCAGTAACTTTATCGCAGCTTTATTAACAACAGTCCTTAATCCCTGAAAAGTACATATCTGGAAAGCCATTTCACTGGAATCAACAGAGTGATAGCTTCCATCAATCAATACAAATTTAATATCCACCATCGGGTAATCAGCCATTAATCCTTTTTCTACAGTTTTGCGGAATCCTTTTTCAACTGCAGGGATATACTCTCTCGGAATATTACCGCCTTTAATATGATCAATGAATTCTATACCCTTTTTAGGATTAGGTTCAAGTCTGAAAATAATATGTGCAAACTGACCTCTGCCGCCAGTCTGTTTTTTATATTTATACTCATGACGTACCTCACGAGTAATTGTCTCCCGAAATGCTACGGCGGGCTCTCCTACTGCTACATCCAATTTATACTCAGTCTTCAGGCGGTCAACGATCACTTCCAGGTGAAGTTCTCCCATACCTGAAATGACAGTTTCCTCAGTTTCATCATCAAAGTGTACTTTGAAAGAGGGGTCCTCAAGTACCAATTTATTTAATGCATTACCCAATTTATCCCTCTCTTTAGTGCTTGAAGGCTCGATCTTCATATCTACTACTGTTTCCGGATAGTGAATATTCTCAAGAAGAATAGGATACTCCTTATCACACAAAGTATCACCGGTCGTTGTATATTTCATACCGATTAACGATCCTATATCTCCAGCCTTAAGTGTACTTAACTCTTCCCTATTATTAGCATGGATTCTTAAAATCCGCCCAACTCTTTCCTTTTCTCTCTTAGATGAATTGTAAATATAGCTACCGGCTTTCAATTCACCTGAATAGACACGAATAAATGTCTGCTGACCCACATAGGCATCTGTGCTAATTTTAAAAGCAATAGCAGAAAATGGTCTCCTATAAGAAGGCTTTCGAGAAATGGTTGTTCCAGGATCATTAACATCAGTCCCAAGAACAATACCCCTGTCAATTGGTGAAGGAAGATAATCCACAATAGCATCGAGAAGTAATCGAATACCTTTATTTTTAAAAGCTGAGCCGCAAAATACAGGAGTAATGCAAAGATTTAAAACTGCATGACGGGCAGCTTTTTCAATATCTATGACTGTTATTTCTTCCTCATCAAGATATTTTTCCATTAATGATTCATCAAAATCAGCCAATTGTTCAATTAATCTTATATGCAATTGGATTGCTTTCTTCCTCAAATTCTCAGGAATATTTGAAATTTGCATATCCAGTTTTTCATAAGTAATTGCCTTCATAGTCACAAGATCAATAATGCCTTTAAAATCAGACTCCTCCCCAATAGGAATCTGGAAAAGAACAGCATTAGCTCCCAGCATTTCATTCATCGCCTCAATTGTCTGATGTAGATTGCTACCCTGCCGATCCATCTTGTTGACAAATGCGATACGTGGAACTTTATATGTATCCGCTTGATGCCATACGGTCTCGCTTTGTGGTTCTACTCCACCAACAGCGCAAAACACCATAACAATCCCATCAAGAACACGAAGTGACCTTTCAACCTCTAATGTAAAATCTATGTGCCCGGGTGTATCAATTATATTAATCTGATGATCTTTCCAATCTGTTGTAATGGCAGCCGAACTAATAGTAATACCACGTTCCTGCTCCTGCTGCATAAAATCCATCACTGCCTGTCCGTCGTGAACTTCCCCAATCTTATGAGTGATACCTGTAAAAAAAAGAATTCGTTCAGTTGTTGTTGTTTTTCCAGCATCAATATGAGCGACAATACCTATATTTCTTATCTTTTGAATTATTGACTTTCCCATTTAATAAACTCCCAATTTTTAAACTGGCAAATATATCATATTCGTTCTTTAATTGAAATGTATTTTTTACTATCTAACTTAATCGAACAAGCCGTTCCTATGGAACTGGTATTATTTTATACCATTCTTCTATAGACATACTTTCCCTTTCCCAACGGGATCCTCGGGACGGGACTTGTGTTACGTAAATAAATCTCGCCTATAAATAATTTTATTTATAAAAACGTCTGATTTCATCCAGAGATTTTCTCTCCTTCCCTTTATCAGAAACTTTCTCAGGATAGCCCATGCTGATCATAATATCAATCTTTGTTGATTTTGGGAGACTAAGTACCTTTTTCACAGCTTTTTCATTAAACCAGCCCAGCCAGCACGTACCAACGCCAAGTTCTTCAGCCTGTAATATCAAATGATCACATGCAATCCCAATATCTATTAAGCTGTATTTTATATTTCTGAAAAATCCTCCAAGCATCGACGCATAGTTAGCTCGCTCTGTAATCGCAACTATGATAACCGGAGCCTTTTTAACAAAAGAATTTGAAGAATAAATGCCTGAAAGAGCTTTCTTAACAATTTCATTTCTCACTCCCTCATCATCAACAGCAATAAAATACCAGGGCTGTGAATTGCAAGCAGAAGGTGCCAAACGAGCAGCTTCCAAACATTTATCTATAATTTCTCTTGGTACAGTTTTGGAAGAATATTCACGCGTACTTCTTCTATTTTTAACAAGTTCAATAAAATTCATCGTATTGTCTCCTTCTTTGACTCGTAATGGTTTAAGGAAAATAAGAACTAACTGTTAAGAAGTTTAGAACTCCAGAGTGAATGATCCAACAAGAAAAAAAATGAATTGATACACTTTCCCTTTTGGACTTAAAGAGAAATAATTATTGAAAAAATTGATAAAAAGATTTTTACTACTAGGATTCTCAAAGTGGTCCTTTTTATAACGTGTATTATGGATCAGTTACATACTACCAATAACTTTTAAAAAGGAAAATCCTCATAATCTTGATGTGCTTCTATCTGTACAGGTTCTTCATCTGAAAAGGGCTTTTTCGCCTTTTCGTGAACTCTATTTCCATCAACAAAAATCGCTTTGGGAACTTCCGGACATACATACTCACAAGCACCACATCCTATGCAAAAATCAACATCTGTTTCTATATAAAATACATTATCTCTTTCAACTGTAAAAACCGCATGTGTTGGACAGATTTCAGCACAAGCACCACAGTCTTCGTCATTCTTGTACACAACACAATAATCTTCAATAAAATGAACCTTCCCAATCTGTATCAATTTTTTCTTTTCAAGTGAAATAGACAGTATTGCTCCTGTTGGACAGACCTTTCCACATATATTGCATTCATATTCGCAATATCCTTGTTTGAAATCCATTGATGGCTGCATTATCCCTGCTATTCCATACTTTAAAAATGTAGGCTTTATGACCTTTGATGGACAAGCACTAACACATAGATGACAAGCAGTGCACGTTGCTGTGAAATGGTCCACACTTAAAGAACCCGGAGGAGTAATTGGAACAGACTTGTCTTCTGGTACTATCTTTTTAGAAAACAATCTAAGAGGAAAATTTAGTAATATCATAGAACCCGCAGTAAAGACAGAATCTTTAAGAAGATTTCTCCTTGATAAATCTATTTTCTTGTCTTTCTTTTTAATAGCCTGATTATATTCAACTGCTGATTTAATACATATTTCAAGACAATCAAAACAGGCAACACATCGGGTCGGATCTACAGTTTGATTTCTAGCATCTATACATCCTGCTCTACATTCGTTTTCGCATTGACCACATGAAGTACACTTTTCCTTATCAATGTATATTTTAAAAACTGAAAACCGGGAAACAATCCCCAGAAGAGTTCCAACAGGACAAATAGTATTACAGTACATTCTACCACGAAAGATTGACATCACCAAAAGGATGAAGAATAACAAAAGAGTTACAATTAATATTAGAGGAGTTATCTGATGTAGTTCTATCATTGAAAGTGCATATATGTCAAATTTCTCAAAGATAGAAACAATAACATTATTAATAAATACAAAAAGTGGTTTAAACATGTTTGTTGCAATCCTTCCGAAAAAACTGTATGGATCAAGAAAATTAATGAATATTAATGTTCCAAGTATAGAGGATATAACTGTCAGGATTAAGATAGAATACCTTATTGAATTGTAAGGTTTCTGATAACTATTCTTTCTTCTTTTAATAGTCTTTCTCGAAAAGAAAATCATCACATCCTGAAGTATTCCTAAAGGACAGAGACAGGAACAATAGACCCTACCGAAAACAATTGTAAGAAGAAATATTATGAAAAAGCCAAAAGATGATAATCCTCCTACTACAACAATAAATTTTAAGAGCGATGGTGTAAATTGAAAAAATAAAAGTTTATTAGAGAAAAATATTGATATTTTTTCTCCACCAAAAAAGGATAGAATAAATAAACCCATTACAAAAAAAGAAATTCCAATACGGATATTTCTAATTTTCATTCTTCAATAGCTATCTATCTTATTATAAATATCAGTCAATAAATCTCTCCCACAAGGAATTCCGATGGAGACTCCTCTGAAGAATTCCTGCGGGAGTGACTATGAATAATCCAGGCTATAAGACAATTTTCTTAATGTTCAACTCTTCTAAATTTATATTACCTATATTCTTATCGAACCCAAGTCTAATATATTTCACTTTCTCAGGCTCTAATCCAAAAACCTTTGCTGCAGCAGCATCAATTGCAACGATATCTCTGGATATAAGCAAACTTTTTTTAAAAATGACATCCTCTTTCCTAGCTCTTTGGGGACCATTATCCATGGTAACTCTGTAAGCATCTACAACATTCAAATCAGGTTTTCTATAAAGACAAAAGTCTGCAATGCATTCATGCAGTCCGTTACTGTGATACCACCCTCTGTCCCACATAACACCCATAAGGTTTTTCATTGCAATTGTAAGGCGCGTTCCCATGTGGTGCTTTAATACTGGAACATTTATAAATACATCTGTCTCCAGGATAAGCTCATGTACTTTTGTTGTTTTTAAGATTTTTGCTCCGGGTATTCTCACTTCCTCATAATATTTCTCGTTGTTTCCCGGTACAACTATTGCGCCAGCTGCTTTTGCAGCATCTTCAATTCCGCTATTTTTGTAGCATTTTCTCCAATTTGTATCGCAAGTATGATCAAAAACATAAACCTTTTTAGCTCCCGCATTAACACAGTGTTCCACAATTCTTTTTACAAGTAAAGGATTTGTGTCAGCGCCTGTCTCTATTTCTCTATTCCAGGCTATGTTCGGCTTTACAACAACGGTTTGTCCCTTTTTAACAAATTTACTCATTCCACCCATTGATGCTATAGCTCTATCGAACATAATATCCGGTTCGCCATTTCTTACAGCGACCAGTTCGGGTATGGAACTTGAAGATTTCTTAGCAAAAAGTTTGTCAGTAATTCCTACATAAAATGACCCGAATATTGCAGCACTGGTAGTAAGACCCTTCTTAAAAAATTTTCTCCGGTTAATCTTTTCAAATTCCCTCATTGTATATCCCCTTTCCAATGTTATTTTTACCTAATCCACAATTTAACATAATAAAAACTGAACAACTTTGCAAATCTTAAGACATTTAGCAATCCAGGGATTTACAAGCAGCAAACTTTTGGATTTCATGTCGAGAAGCTACAGTTATAACTATTTGGGAGCAATATTAAGATATGGTCTTCAGGGTGAGGGTTCAGTTGTGTCAGGAGCTAACTCCCGATACTTTCGTTGATATAATAGCCATTTTACTTCCCTTAAATTCTTTCTTATCTTCTAACTTGCTTATCACCTGTTGCGGCAAATTTAGTATAAAACATTGTAAACATGAACAATTTGAATTTACTATATGACTTTAATAAAAGCAATACGCTGCCGCAATCAGGTGCATACGTTGGTTATGCCTTTTACACTTTCAGAAACCTTCACCAGTTTTAGAAACCATTTTTATAGCAGCTAATTTCCCTTTTACCGAATTATAATCAGATAACATACCTGATTGATCTATATTTTCCGGAAGCAGTATATCAATAAAAGCAGGATTAGAATATTTGTAATTTCCACCGCTTATTAATCCCGGGACGCTTTTGAATACCGGAATAAGACCGGAAAAATTGAATGTTGGCTCATTTGTAAGACCGACACCAACAAAATACCTCCACCCATCTTCAGGTTCACCAATGAGTTCGATTGGGAGTGAGAAAGTCAAAGTGTTCGATTCTAAATTAGCCATATCATCATAAAAATCATTTGTCGATATAAAAATTTTCCCCAGACTGTTTGAAATATTAATCCCAAAACCAACGTTAATCTTTAAATCATAACCATCTGCCAATTCAACCTCGTTAGTATATTTATAGAGCTGTCTCCCATTTTCGTTTCCTTTATTTAATGCAATTACAGTCATCGGAATGAATTTCGCACCACCCGGTCTGTTTGAAACCGGTTTAATCAATTTTTGCAATCCTACTCTAAAATAAACACTGTCTTCATTTTTGAATACTTCGAATTTTGTAAGGTCAAAACATCCTTTCACATAATTCTCATTAGAAGGATATTTATAATCACCATCGCCTTTGTCATCATTTTCTGGATCAGTCATACTGAATACTAATTTCGCTTTATCAGGTATAGAGAAACCGATCTCCGGCAATTCTATTTCTCTGAGATATTCTTTCCATTTCTTTTCCAGATTATCTAGTGTGATATTATATACTCTCATTGATTGAACGTTCAGATCTACGCTTATATCAAAATCGGAAATAAAATTCTTCATTTTCTCTATTCCATATGTGTCTATTAAATAACGGATGAACGATCCTGATTCCTGGTATGTTATATAACTTGATTGGAGAAAGTCACTACCATTCATTGTCAGTAATCTCTTGATCGGAATATAGTTAGTGTTATCTATTATATTTTTCGAATAATTGTGTGCATACTCTGCAGTTTGAAATGTTGTCCCGCCATAAGCAACTGCCAGTCCCTCACTAAAAAACGCAACACTGTAAGGAATGCCGGATGATAACGCAATAATATGCATTACCTCGTGCGGATTATAAAACGTTGTTGATACAGCAATCTGAAACCACGCTATAGAATCCTGATATGTTACAGCAGCTAAACCGTTAAATGGCGGTTGTGTTAGAAGTCTGCCGCATTCCTCCGGGGATGATGCTTTATAGTATTCAATCTTGTCATCAAAAGAAAATTCCATTGCCTTGCACATGGTTATGTATTTTTCATCCAGTAACTTAATTTCTTGTATATGATCATCTATATTAATTTCTTTGGAATAAAAAAATACCATATTGTCGGTTTCATATCGATTCCAGTTTTTTGTTAAAACATCAATGGGATTAGTTAGTAGCCAACTATTATTTTCCCAAACCAAATAAAACTGTATTAGATGGGATTCATGCGGATCAGAATTATTATTGGGCTTTTTCCACTCACCATTAATAATATAATAACCATCCCCTTCTGCCAGATCTTTAATTTGATAAGTATATTGTGTGCTGTCTAAGAAACTCTTCCACTCATTTATATGTATTAACCCTCTAACCCATAGATGCATAACATCAAAACCTTTACGATTGAGTGATTTATTCGACCAATATTTCTTAATGGCTTCGGTATCACCAGATTTTAAAGTACTCACGTAGGATGACATAAAGTTTTCCGCATCCTGCTTAGTAATTGTATTATTTTTATTCTCTTTCCTACAACTACATATTAAGGTAAGTGAAATTATTAATAGCGAGAACAAATTATTAATTTTAAACATAGCATTTTCTACATTTCTATAGGCATCATAATGATATACACTTCAATAAGTAGTGGGTTCAATTTTTAGACATGGTATTATTCACACTTATATAGCATAACGGAAAAAATGAGGTGCGCTGTTTGACCTCGTTAAATCTTTCATTATATTTCCAAAATCCTTTCCAAACTCTCCAAAACCATCAAAAGTCGCCAGTTCTAAACGTCACCTCGATTTAATTGTTAGAAATTTAATTAAAATGAATTTCATATTGCTCCTCAATTATCTCGAACACCTTGAAACACAACTTTTCTCTTATATAATTATCTCTTTCAATCTTTTCTATAATCCTAAAATCGAGTGGATAATCCTTATCATATTGGTAAAATTGAAGGATTGCTTGATAGTCTTCATTGCCTATAGGATTTAGTTTGTAAGGTTTTTCATCTTGTGTAAATAGAATACAGTTTATTGTAAGCATTATCAGCGATAAAATAATAGCTGATAATTTGGTAAATTTTTTCATAATTGGATTATTTGGTATTCAAATTAATTAATATTAAAACTTGAGTTAAAACTTATATTCCTCAACAGTGCCAACGGGGTTAAACGGCCACTTATTTACTGAACCTCCAATAGCATAGATTTTATTCTTTATAGTAGCAGCATTTAGGGCAACTCTTGGTTGAGATAATTCATTAATTGTTGACCAAGTATCTATTTTGGGATTATAAACTTCGACAGTTGAAACAAGTTCTCTTCCAGGTTTTAATGACCCACCGATAGTTACAATTTTATTTTTAATTACACACCCCGACAAACTTGTTCGAGGGGTTATCATATCTGCTTTTTTAGTCCAAGTGTCGGTCTTAGGATTGTATTCCTCTACCGAATTTTTTGTACCTGAATAAGTTGCTCCCCCGATTGCATAAATCTTACTATTTACCTCAAATGCTACTAAATGAGCACGGGGTGTTGGCATATCTGCCTTTTTAGTCCACAAATCAGTTTCAGGATTATACACTTCCACATTAGAAATACCGTTTTTTATTTGACCTCCAAAGGTATAAATCATACCATCAAATGGTACAGATGCAATATTCATTCTTGCTGTTGGCATATCTTGTTTTTTAGTCCAGGTATTAGTAATTGGGTCATATACTTCAACAGTTGGAAGAGGATTTACTTCTTCTTTTGGAGCACCACCAATCACATATATCTTATTGTTGAGTACACAAACCGAAGGATGAGTACGAACCGAAGGCATTTCAGTTTGTTTTACCCATTGATCTGTTTTTGGATTATATACTTCGACTACTGCTGTTGCAGGTGAGCCAGAGCCCGAGCCGATACTACCGCCAATAACATAAATTTCATTATCATAAACACCTATCCCTGCATTGTAGCGAGGTGTTGGCATTTCTGCTTTTTGTTTCCAACCTCTGTTAAAATTTGTACAGGATGTTATTAGAAATATTAGAATCAGAAATAAAATCTGCTTTCTCATACCTGCTTCCTTGATTTATATCTCTTTATCAATATAGTAAAACTTATCCACTATTTCACTTAGTATTGCATTAAAGGTGTCCGGTTTTTCCCATACCAAATAATGTCCTACATCAGGAATAATTGTTACCTCAAATGTTGGTACATGCTCTCTCCAAGTTTCTACAGTCGTTGGAAAGTCATCAGCATTAATTGAATACACAGGTACATCTATGTCTTGAAGTATATTTTTAAAATCATCATTAATCCATCTATATATCTCAGGTAATATTTCCCACCAAAATTCTGGTGCTTTTTCCGGTAACTGGTCAACATATCTTTGAATTACATCTTGGTCTTCCGAAAAACTCCAAGAATCCGCATCTTTCCATGCCTCTTTCATATATCTAATAAATGAGTTAACCCATTCTTGTGATGCATACCTATCAACATCTCTAAGTGCGTCCACTGGGACTATACCAATAACTCTATTTGGTAGAAGTTTGGCTGTTTCAAAAGCAACCGTTGCCCCCATAGATGCACCAACCAATACTACTTGTTTCAATTTTAATTTTTTAATAACTGATTCTACATCCTTACCAAATGATTCAATCGTCCAATTTTGTCGCATAGTATCTGATTCACCGAATCCTGCTAAATCTATTGCAACAGTTCTATAGTCAACTGACAATTGTTCTAACTGATAATCCCAAAATTCTTTAGTGACGCTAAATCCGTGAATAAATACTATTGTAGGTTTGTTTTTACCTTTGTCATTGTAGTAAATGTGATTACCATCAAAAGATATTGCGTAATTATTTCTTGTATTAGTGCAAGAAATAATTAGTAGTACAATCAGGAGAATCAAATATTTGATATACATCTTCAAAATAATTTTGATATTCCTATTCTAATTCACTTATTGTGATAACAATCCATTCATCTTTCAATACCATTTTGGATGTACATCCTAATTTTTTTGATATTTGAGAATGTGAACCATTCATCATATCCAACATTTCATCAATACTCACACCACACATCAATCCATCGTCACCAAAAGGTTTTACCATAATGCTGGAAGGCACCTTAAATACAAGCATGTTATCAGATTCAAATTCTATGATAATTGCCGGTTCAGAATCAGGTCTATGGTATTCCCAATTTCTTAGAAATCCTTGAGCATATCCTATAAAACCGGAATCTTTATCCCGTCCTCGTGCATATAGACTACCAACAAATTGACCATATTCATAGGGTGATAAACCTTGTGTTTTTGCAAATCTAATTGCTGTCACGATGTTTATCCAGTTAAACTTTATCATTTTTGTATACTTTTGTTCAAGAGTCTTTTCAGGTACTGTAAATAGTTCCTGGCCATTTAATTGCAACGTAAACGAAAGAACGATTATTATTAAAATTGATTTCTTCATAGTTAACTCCTTTATTTATTTTGTACCATATAATCTTCTGAATGCCCGTGAATAGGCAAGACCAATTCCAGATAAATGTGTCTCACCTTCAAGAACCTCTGAATGAAAAATTATATATGGATTATTCTTTTCTAATAAATAATCTTTAAGTGGGTGATGCTTGCCACTTTTTGATTCTAATTCACCCCAGGAAATATATACATTAAGAGTATCAGAACTGCCATACAGCTTATCTGTATTGTCGAATTTATATACCGCCCAATTATCCCATGAAAGCATGGGGCTGCCAATAAAATATTTCTTAAATAATTCCGGTTTGCTCAGCAAACAAAAGGTCGTAAAAGTTCCTCCAAGGGAATAGCCAAATAGTCCACTTTGATCAGGATCTGTCCTAAACTCTAAATTTATAAACGGGATAAGTTCTTTTTCGATAAAACTTAAAAATTCCTTTCCTCCCCCCGAATATCTAATATATTTAGCTGTTTTTTTTCTAGGAAGATAAGTAGGAAGATAATCCCTAGCTCTTATGTCCAAATATTCTCTTAAACCTTCAGTATAAAAATCGCCTTCAATCTGATAGGAGATACCAACAATTATCATTTCCGGTATTTCATGCATGAAAATCAGTTGCTGGTAGGTTTGAAGCATCAAACCATATGTTTCGTAGGCATCGAGGAGGTATACAACAGGATATTTCTTATCAGAGGTTACATATCCGGGAGGCAGGTCAATGAACAAATCATAAACCATGTTTTCTACAAATTCTGATTCAATCTCACGAATTTGGGTAGTGGGTAACTGAACCTTTGGGTATTCTTGACAAAACAATATGTCAACTAAAAAAACTAAAGCAAAAACAACTAAAAAGTAATTATGTTTTTTCATATCATCACCTTCCATTCTATCTTAATTGAAATTTACTGGGTAATTACTGTATTCTTTTTAATCCATTCAATAATCACATCTGCAAGTTCTTCTCTAACATTTTTAAATCTATGACCGTCATTGAACATTTCAATTTCTACATTTTTGGCTTTGTGTTTTTGCAGTGCTCTAAAAAGTGGTAAAATTTGGTTTTCTAAAGTTCCCTCATCTTTCCATCCAGCGATTATTAAGATATTTTTATTTGCTAAATGTTCAGCATTAAGGACCAAATCTAATTGTTTTTCCATTTGAATTATTTCGTCGATTGTATCATCGGGGCCTAATCCTTTAACCTGTCCTGAATCTGACATAGTTTTGCTAAGAATATGTTTATAGACTTTTAGTGTTTTTTCATCAGTCTGAAATTCTCTTGCGATATGACCAAAATCACCCGCTTCAACAGTTATGACATTTTTAAGTGATGGATTATCTATTGAACCTATGAATGCCATGCTTCCACCAAAACTCCAACCTAAAATAGATAGATTTGTAGTGTCCACACCAAAACCGTCGGTCATCGCTGTGGAATGTAAAAAGTTTACAGCAGCAGTGACATCTTGCAAGTAATTGCGAACAGTAAAGATTCCTTCGCTGTCATAAACCCCTCTGCAATTGAAGAACAATGCATTGATACCAGCGTTCATCAATTTCGCACCTAATCCCAATGGTGCTGTACGACCCCCTGGATACCCATGTAATAGAATAACTGTTGATGACGGTTGATTGAAATTTCCCGGATAGAAGACGCCTTGCAATGTACTGCCATGACTCTCAAAAGTAAGATTAATGGGCTTGGGTTTTTCATTTGTTTGCTTGTTAGTACATCCCTGGAAAGTTAATATTGAGATCAATATAACCGAAAAAAGAAAAATGATAGATCGGATTTTCACTATAACCTTCACGATTCCTCCTTTTTTAAAGATGCAATTTATTTGTATATAAATCAATTATAAATAACGCTAAAGACTACTCATAAAAATTTATTCATAAATGTGTGTTCCATTACAATGAATGGATTTCCATTCACCATTAATTTTCTTTAACACAAATGTCCATGATCCCTGTTTACATTTAAGAGTGTCTCCCTTTTCTGTTAAAATTGCCCAGTCGAATTCAAATGAATATGCAGCTGCATCTTTTGATAACACATAAACATATTCATCGTGACTATTTAACCACAGCCAGTTTTCCATGGAATTTGCCCACGTTGTGAATGAGTCGGATAAATAGTCAAAATCAGTTGTAAGATAACCATCACCGCCGAAAACGAATCCTTCTCTATTTGCATAAATTTCAATCATACGATTTACATCAAGGCTTTTCTCGGCTTCGAAGGCTTGATGCATTCTCTCTTTTACTTCTTCTATAATTTGTGTTTTCTCATTTTCAGTTAAATAATTTTGTCCAGATCTACAACTTGGTATAGTTAAAATCAGTGCAAATATCAATAAACAATATATTAATCTAATTACTTTTTCCATGATCATTTCCTCCATTCACCATATTAAAGTATAACGGTTTTTTGGCTAAGCTGACTGAAAAGCAAGTGGTAAACTTAAAATGGATAAGAACCTGAACTAAAACCGTTATGAAAAAACAAAAAAGCCCTGAGCTTTTCAGTCAGCTTGAGCCAATGGTTAGCTGCCTTTCCTGTCTAAAGTCACTCATCCTTTTCTGCCAGAACAACTCTGAGCAATGAGAACAGCTCTTTCGGTTTCTCAAGATCTGCAAGATGACCGCATTTTTCTAAAAAGAATACTTTTGTCTGAGGTAATGCGTCTTTTATTTTTAAGATAATTTCAGCTGGTATAACTTCTTGTCGAGGACGGATAATACTACATTGACCTTTATATCTTTTTAACGCAGCCTTAATGTTAAATCCTTTTTTCATATCTTTCCACATAAGTTTTGACATTTCAGGATTGTACTCTGCGTTTTGGAGGTACTTTTCTAACAATTTACGGCCTAAATTATGATCATAGAACCGGTTCATAAAAGAAAAAACCATTGTTAAAAGTTCCGCACGATTTGGATCTGATACGCGATTTTCATCCTTTCTCCAATAAGCTATAGAATCACGTTCTGTCGGATATGTATTCCATTTTTCATTGTCATTAACAGCCCTAATAGTAGAGAGATCAACTCCTCCTGGACCAGGGGAAAGAAGTACCAGATTCTTAACTTTAGTTGGATATCGTGCGGCATATGCTAATGCCAACATGCATCCCCAAGAATATCCGCACAGTGTTAATTTAGTTTCCCCAAGATGTTCTCGTAAATTATCTATATCTTGACAGGCTCTTTTAAAATTAATCGTAGAACTATCGAGTTTAGCATTTCTGGAAAGACCTGTGCCACGCTGCTCAAACAGAACAGATTCAAATTGATTTGCAAGTGTATCTAACCAAGGTTTCATAAGGCTGGCACCAAAACCCGGCCCACCGCAAAGGAGAATAATTTTTGATCCAGAACCATCTCGAGTAAAGTAAAGCGTTTCTCCATCGTCAGTCTCGAATTGTTCTGTTTCATGAGCAAGAGCTATAAATGAAATGAATTGTAGAAGAAGAATCGTGATTAATAGCTTTTTCATTTTATCCTCCTCTAAATAAAGTACAGCTAACGACCAAGCACACCCGCCGCTATTAAGCGCAGCGGAATAGCGGTCGGGTGCAGCGCTTCGTTAGGTTTTGTTATTATGTTCCAAAGTTATTACTACTTTTCCTTTGGCGTGTCCTTCTCCAAAATACCGGAGAGCTTCAGCAACCTTACTTAACGGGTAACGTCTATCTATAATAGGTACTACTTTGCCGGTCTCAAAAAGCTCTTTCATAAAAGTCAAATCCTTGTTTGGTTTATGCATCAGGACACCTACTTTCTTACTCCCGATCATTGAAATCCATGGTCCCAGGAGCATAGCCTGGAAAATTCGAGCAGTAGAACCTCCGACCATGACATAAATTCCCTTGGGACTTAATGTACGCTTGTAATCGAAAATCGAATGATGTGCCGAAAAATCAAGAATAAGGTCATAACGCTGACCATTTTTTGTGAAATCTTCCCTTGTGTAATCAATGACCTTGTCTGCACCAATCGAGCGCATCATATCCAATTTACTCATGCTGTCCACGCCAGTCACTTCAGCCCCGAATGATTTGGCAATCTGCACTGCAAACGTACCCGCACCACCACCCGCACCATTAATCAAAACCTTTTGTCCTGGCTGAATCTGTCTTTTATCGCGAAGACCCTGTAGGGCAAGGACTGCCGCTTGAGGTACGGCCGCTGCTTCCTCGAATGTTATACTGGCTGGTTTTAACACCAATGCATTTTCAAGAGCACATACATACTCGGCAAAACCGCCCCAACCACACCCGGATATGTCCCCGAATACCTCATCACCTGGCTGAAACTGCTTTACGTTTCTGCCAACCGCTTCAACCAGCCCCGCTATGTCAACTCCGAGTATCTTGATTTTTGGTTTTAGAAGCCCAAATAGCAGGCGGTTCACGAACGGCGTACCCCTCAGAAGACCCCAGTCCCAGTCATTTACAGATGCTGCATGAACTTTTACCAACACTTCATTGTCCTTGGGAATAGGTTTTTCTACCTCTTTGAGCTGAAGAACATCCGGTGGTCCGTATTTTGTGTATACAATTGCTTTCATTTTCTTATATAATAAAAATTACTTTTAAGGTTTATAATATTTTTCTGAGCTATCCTTTTTTGATATGAAAATTTCCTACATTCCCAAGTACTTTAGCAACTCATATACAAGGAAAGCCGGCCAGACAATTGCTTTTAAAAATCCTAAAACTCCCATCCAAAAGCTTGTGACTGTTGATATGTAATATACTACTGCGCCAATAAAACCTAACCCGTAAATTGCTCCTCCACTACATGAAGTAGCGAGATTATTATTGCATTTTGTTTTTTCTTTTTTAATTGACATTTTTATTTCACCTCCTAATTTAATTAGTCTTGTTATTATGTTCCAAAGTTATGACCACACTTCCCTTTTTGTGCCCTTTTTCGACATACCGGTGAGCCTCGGCAGTCTGTTCCAACGGATAGCGTCTATCTATGACCGATTTTATCTTTCCCGCCTCAACAAGCTCTTTGATGAAAATTAGATCTTCAGCCTTATCGGTTGCCATCGCACATATTACTTTCTTGCTTGCCTGCCGGACAGGCAGGCTGCCTATTATCGAAGTCCTTAGCATTTGAAAAAGCTGTCTCATCTTAAAGCTGGCTAAAAGATAGCGTCCGTTTTGCTTTAGCGAGCTTTTACAACCTGAAAACGAACTCTTGCCTAATATGTCAAAAATAAGATCATATCTCTCACCGTTTTTGGTAAAATCCTCTTGAGTGTAATCAATGACCTTATCGGCTCCCAGAGATTTCACCAATTCTAATCTCGGGGTACTGCATACCCCGGTAACTTCTGCCCCAAAGTGAGACTTGGCAAGCTGTACCGCCGCTGAACCTATCCCTCCACTGGATCCATTGACCAAAACCTTTTGTCCTGGCTGGATATTTACTTTTCTAAGCAAACTCAACGCCATTATTGCCCCATAAGGAACGGTAGCGGCTTCCTTATAGGTCATATTGGCCGGTTTTATTGCCACACACCTGTCTTCAAGCATACGTAGATACTCGGCATTAGCACCCATGCTTTGACCAATATATCCAAAAACCTGGTCACCTTCTTTAAATCGTTTTACATCTTTGCCTACTGCTTCAATTTCCCCGGCTAACTCAGCCCCTAGTATAGTTATTTTTGGTTTTCTGAGACCAAAATATATTCGCGCGCCAAACCAGAATGGCATCGGCATATTGAATTTGCGAGGGGAAATGTTTTTGAAATTTCGAGCTATAATATCCCCGTAATTTATTGTTGTCGCATATATTCTTATCAGTATTTCATTGTCCTTGGGAGTAGGTTTTTCTACCTCTTTGAGCTGAAGAACATCCGGTGGTCCGTATTTTGTATATACAATCGCTTTCATGAGTATTCCTCCTAATTTACTTTGATCTGGCCATTTTCAATATAGTTCACTACAATCTATCCTATAAGTTTGCAAAACCTAACGGATAACCGATAAGCTGACAAAAATAAAGCGGCCAGTAAGTTCCAAGATGCCAAAGGCCTCCGCCGGACTAACCAAACTACAAGCGACCCAGACGCGTTTTTGTTCAGCTTGATTGGCGTGTTATAAGCGTTAATAATACAACTTCTTTACTAACACTAATAACGTTAAGTATATGAAATGTAGGCGGTTTCGGAGTACTTCATCTTCAAGTTACAAAGAACTTGAATCAAGCTATAAAACTTGATATTACAACTATCTCGCCTATTTTTTATATACATTGTTGTAGGGCGTTTTTTAAGGTTGATTGTTTTCGTTAAGAGTTAAATTCTCGTATTTACTTTCAATATCTTTCAAATTTATATTTTCATTTTTTAAATATTTATCAAAGAATTTCCTTATTAACTCACGTTGTAATTCGATCATCATGCTATTTCCTTGTAAAAAATATTCTAAATCGGTAAAACTGCTATGAGTGAACCCTTTGATTGCAACTTGATAGCAATCAGCTTCTGATTTATCAATAAATGTTGATGCTCGTAAATATCTATTACCTTCTTGATTACCTGATACAAACATAAATGGAATTTTCAAACGATTATTTATCAAATCCCCGAATTGGAAACCATCAAGATTAATTCCTGCTTTAATGAAATCATTTTCAAATCCTAACTGACCAGCAGTTGCTCCACCAACTGAATGACCAAAGATTCCAACCGATTCAAAATCGAATGCACCGTTTAAGTTTATATCAGTTTTATTTAGTTCTACTAATTTCATATATACAGCTTTTGTGTCAGATTGCCATAAACGAGTGCTTTCGTTATGTAAAGGGCTTAGTTCAATTAATTTTTCATAAGCCTTTTGATTTTCATTTAGATTATCACTATTCAGAATTACACTTTGGTATTCGTTTATTTTTGAACCATTTAATTCGGGTGACCTACTTTTATAGAATGTATTTTCAGGATTATTTGGAATAACTTTTCCATCTTCTGTAATAAATAAAGCAGATTCGTTTTCGTGTGCAATACTTACAACAATATATCCATTACTTGCTAAATCTTCAAAAACAGTCTGATAAACAGAAGTAAAGCCACCATATCCGTGATTATATAATAGAAGCGGGAATTTTTTGTTAGGAAAAGCAAGAACATTTGAAAAAGAATTGCTCTTTATTAATGAAAAATAATTAACTAAAAAAAGCGGGAATCCTAAAAAATTAGCAGAGGCTTCTACTACCTCTTTGCTCTGATATATGGTCTTTGCATTAGTTGATTGCGTAGGATACCATATTTGAAAAGATAGTAATCTATTATTATTCGCTTTTGCTTTATTATAAAAATATGTTGTTTGCCCTACTTTATATTTTCCTGTTGGATTAAGTAATTTTGGTAATTCTCGTTTAATATCTTCATCTTCCCCAAAGGATATTTCTGTAACTTTGTATTCTCTACCATATTGTTGAAATACTACTTTGAATTTATTGGTATCAGCAGGCTGACCAATTTTCTTTATTATACTGATTCCAATTTCAATGTGTTTGTTTTGTTCTACATAGATTGAATCTGTTATATATTTTACAAATTCAAAATCGTGTTTTGAAAATATAAAATTGTATATTGAAACTACACCTGCTTTCCCATTAATAGGCATTAAATCAGGAGTGTAAAGAATTACATTATCTGCAAATATTGATTCAATTAAATTAATATCTTTTGAATTTTCTGCTTTTTCGAGCTTTTTTATAAGATGTTGCTTTGGATTTTGACAAGAAACACTTAGCATAATGCTAATCAAAAGACCTAATAAAATTTGATACTTTGTATTAATTAGTTTCATTATTTTTCCTTTTTACTCTCGGTTGTTCAAATGACCTACAACGTCCCAATATTCGCATTGCGTATAGCAGGACTATATGTTATAATAATATTCGTTTATTCTGCAATCTTTCGCTTAATGTATAGTTCCATTTAATTTTAACATTATTTTCTAAATATAATAAAAAAATAACTTGTATAAAATTCCACCGAGCTTATAACGGATTGGGCATCAGCTGAAATCAAACATTGCGGCATTGTATTTGATTTTCCCAATAACCTTGACCGGAACGATACATTTGAAAAGGCCAGGACGCGTTTGTTTTCAGCTGCATGCCCTGGTTAGCATTTTAGTATTTTTCCGCTATTACCAACATTTCAAAATCTTCAGTTAATAATTTATCATTTCGACTAAAAGCCCCTTGTTTTGCTCCGTATATATCAATAGATTTAAATTCGAGCATTTTCAATAACCATGTTATTTCGGATGGCGCATAATACCTTTCGTTACATTGAAGTTCCTTTTTATTACCATAATCATCCTCAATATGTGTAATGTTATAATCACGAAATGTCATTAAATCGAATGAATTATTACTATAAGTTGCGTTTCCTTCTTTTGTCTCTGAAGCGAGAAAATCTTTGATAGAATGAAACAATGGGAACAATCCATTCAAAGTCGTAAATATTAGTTTCCCTTTTAATTTTAAAGCATTGGCGGCATTCTGGAGAATTTGGAAATTCATTTCATCTGTTTCCATTAAAGGGAATGCACCTTCACATAACATAATGACCAAATCAAACTCATGTAAAAAAGGAAGATTTCTTGCGTCATGTCTTTGAAAAAGAATTTTCATATTTTGTTCAGATGCTTTTTCTTTTGCCCGTTTCAAAAGCGATTCTGACAAATCAATTCCGACAACATTATATCCTCTTTTAGATAACTCAATAGCATGCCTACCGGTACCACAACCAACATCTAGAATTTTTATTTCTTTGTTATATGAGATTTCTTTTTCAATAAAGTCGCATTCTCCAATTGTTCCTTGAGTGAAATTTTCGTTATCATATTTCATTCCATAATTTTCAAATAATTCTTCATACCACTGTTTCATATTCCTATTTCCTTTTCCCCTAAATGCTAACATTTACGTATAATGCGATTTTGCCTGATCCCAATATATCGGGATTGAACAGAAAAACAGGCAAATCTACTTGCTTTCAATATTTACTATAGTATATTCTATTCTGATCATGAATGTATAATAAAACAGAGAGAAAGCAATGTCAAGTAGAATTCTTCCTGTCTACCGTTGCACACAACAGGTAGAAATGAAGTACGAGATGTTATGCGGAGACGGCGTTATTCAATCAGTTCTCCGTAGTTCTACGAAGGATGAATCCGAACCGAACGCACCTACTGCGATTGGATAAAACGCTTTGTGCTTCACTTCAACATGAAGTCCCGCGACGACCTGTGCGATGGCGATAAGAAAATTGAGACATTCCTGACCTTTCTTGCGCGTGAGAAGAAAGTTGCGCCCTCCACGCAGAACCAGGCGCTGAATGCGCTTATCTTTCTCTACAAACATGGAGGCTTTAACTAACTTTGTACTTTCCATTATTTTACTTTTCTTCTTTTTCATTTCTTTTAATATATAAGGGATCCCTTACGGGACGGGACTTACCTTAACAATGAACTCTAAGAATATAAACTCAAAGGAGTGTGTCGAAGACATCCCTCTAGGAAAATGTCTATAGATAAAAATAAACTAAAAAATTATCCATGAAATGTAAATTTTCAATCATATTTTTCTGCGCTTATTCTAGCATAGCCCGGCGAAGCGCTTTTTGCCAACCTTTCAGCAACTTTCCACGGTCTTTATTATCCATTGAAGGAATAAATTCTCTATCACATTCTTTAAGACTACATAATTCTTTATAATCATTCCATATTCCTGCTTTAAGTCCAGCCATGAATGCAACACCCAGAGAAGTTGACTCTATTAACGAAGGTCTAACGACCGGCTTATTAATAATATCAGCCTGAAACTGCATAAGAAAGTTATTCACTGTTGCTCCTCCATCAACAGCTAATTTTTTCACCTTTATACCTGTTTCCTTTTCCATCGTTGTAAGAACATCATACGTTTGATATGCCATGGACTCAAGTGCTGCCCTAATTACGTGATTACGGCTCGTGCCCCTTGTCAATCCGATAAGAACACCCCGGGCATTCATGTCCCAATGAGGTGCTCCAAGCCCAACAAAAGCAGGTACAAGATAAACACCATTACAATCTTTAACAGAATTTGCTGCTTTTTCACTATCCGAAGCTTTTTCAATTAATTGCAGTTCATCCCTTAGCCATTGTATTGCAGCGCCTGCAATAAAGATCGATCCTTCAAGCGCATAACACGGTTCACCACAACCATCTACCGCAATAGTTGTTATTAATCCCTTTTCCGAGGCAATATATTCATTCCCGGTATTCATCATCACAAAACATCCGGTACCATAAGTATTTTTAATTTCTCCTTTTTCAAAGCAGGTCTGACCAAATAGTGCAGCCTGTTGGTCTCCTGCTATCCCATAAATTGGAATTTCTTTTAACCTTGAAATAGATTTAACTTTACCATAATTATCAATCGATTTTTTAACTTCAGGTAAAATAGTTTTGGGCACATTTAATAAAGCGCACAATTCTTCATCCCACTTTTTCTCGCGAATATTAAACAGCATCGTCCTTGAAGCATTTGTATAATCGGTAGCATGTACATTTCCTTTTGTTAACTTCCAGATTAGCCACGTATCAATAGTCCCGAAAAGTAAATCATCTATATTATATTTTTTTACATTCTCAAGTATCCACTTGATTTTCGTACCACTGAAATAGGCATCTATGGGAAGACCGGTTTTACTGCGAAAAAGCGCCTGTCTATCGTTCAGCTCCTCACAGTAGCCCGTTGTTCTCCGACACTGCCAGACAATAGCGTTATAGACCGGCTTTCCACTTCTCTTATCCCAAACCACAGTTGTCTCCCGTTGGTTAGTTATGCCTATTGCAGCAATTTCTCCATGGCTGCGGGAGAGTAACTCTTCTACAGTATCTACAACTGTCTGCCAAATTTCCAGGGGATCATGCTCAACCCACCCCGGTTTGGGATATATCTGAGTAAACTCCCGATGCGCTAAATCGAATATTTGACCGTCTCGATCATACAGAACCGATTTTGTTCCTGTTGTCCCCTGATCAATTGAAAGGATGAACATTTATTTGCCCCTATTTTATTCACAGAAATGGTATATTGATTTTTTCAAAAAATAAACGAGTTAGAATTCCTTACGCTTCTCACTAAGCGTCTTTTTCACCTAAATAAATTTCCAAACATCAATTTAAAATCCAGAAAATAGTATCCTAAATATTAACAATTATAAAATATGTAAACGCTTTGGGTTATAATATATCTTCAATTTCTATAAATGCGCATCCAACCACTTCATCATATCATCCATAACCCTTGCTTTCTCCGGATCATTCAGGATTTCATGGTAGGAACCTTCATACAGTTTAAGTGTTTTATCCTTAGAATTTGCACGTGAATATAGTTTTTTACTCGCTTCCGGGTCAGCCAAACGGTCAGCGGTTCCATGCATAATGAGAAGTGGTAGTTCTATAGATTCCATTTGAGACTGAATACACTTGGTAGCTCTATTAATTTCAGCACCGGTGCGAGCAGGCACTCCACCTCTGTAGTTCAACGGATCATTGTCATACCACTTCACCACCTCAGGATCCCGAGAGACTGCAGTACTATCCAATTTAATGGTTGGGAGCTTGGGGAAAAGAAAACCAATAATTGGCGATAGACGCAACATTAAAGGTGAGATATCATCACTTATTTTCAGAGCAGCACCACTGAGCAATAAACCCTTAACTTTAGGTTGACGGGTAATTGCATACAAAGTCACAATTGCTCCACCCATACTATGCCCAAACAAAAAAATCGGCTTTTCAGGATATTTTCCGCGTGTACGTATAAGGAATTGATCCAAATCTTTTAAATATTCATCGAATGATTTCACATATGTTTTTTTGCCCTCAGACTTTCCGTGACCACGCAGATCAAAAGTCTCAACAACATAATCATATCCACACAAATACTCTGCTACATATGCATAGCGTCCGCTATGTTCTGCATATCCATGCACAATAATAACAACAGCTTTCGGTTCAGACTTCGGGAACCATGATTGCTCATATAATTTAAAACCATCAGCAGCTTCAAATATCCCATTATTATGTTGTACTTTAAATAAGTTCTGATTCATATTCTCTTACTCCTTTCAAGCATTTTATAAAAACAATAGTAACCGTTCACAGTTTGAAATTAGAAATTAGTCCCGAGTATTCGGGATGAACACTTAAAAATAATGAACATACTTATCATTCCTCAGGATATGAAACTGATCGCCGAAGATGTTTTATTTCTTTACGATGACGCTTCACTTCTAACCTGCGTTTTACTGAAGAGAGGGTCGGTTTAGTTTTATGTCGGTCCTTTGGTTTTTCTACTACCTTTCGTATCAACTCAACAAGTCGGTTTATAGCATCTTCTCGGTTTCGAGCCTGTGTACGGAAGCGCTGCGCATTAATAATCAATACGCCATCTGACGTCACCCGACTTCCAGCAATACTAACTAAGCGCCCACGAACGTTTTCAGGTAAAGAAGAGTTAAACACATCAAATCGTAGTTGTACAGCCGTGGCAACTTTATTGACATTCTGTCCACCAGGACCAGATGAGCGAATAAATGTCAGTTGAATTTCACTCTCATCTATTACAATTCCGTCTGCAATGTAAATCATATTTTCTTTATGGATAATACAGAATTAACCTTTCTTTATCTCCCAAATATCTACACCAATAAAATCCCAGGGCAGACGTCCTTCATCACATTTCTCAGGATCAGTCGAAAATTGCTTATCCATAAAATAGATTATCCGTGCAACCTTTGACGAAATGTTTTTGCACCCGTGTGCCACTCCAGGTGGAATAACAAATAGCCTTGAATTACCGTCACCTAAAACAAATCTCATCTTTAAATCTTTTGTCGGGGAATCTTCACGAAGATCAATCAATATCAACAATATTTTATCTTTGGGAGGAACATACCAAACATCAGTCTGTTTTTTATGAATATGAAACGCCTTTATAACACCTGGATCCATTTCACTATAGTTTATTTGAGCAATTTTTATACTTGGAAAATCACTGGGTATTCCCTCAACCAACCGAGCCAGCTCGGTAAATGACCCCCCATCATCATTTAACCTCTTAAGGAGAATAATTTGAACACCGTCAATCTCAGGTTTCTTGGTATAATCTTGAATAGTAATAGCACTTTTAACATCATCTCTCAATTTCATACATACACCATAATTTTATTAAGATTAAAAACATCATTTCTATTTTAAGTTACATTCTTAAGTTGTAAAAGACAATTAAAGTTCCATTATATGTAGTTGTGTCAGGAGCTCACTCCTGACACATTTCAGCTTCTTTCCAGTTTGTAGCATCATTCCGTCATGAGTGTGCTCATGACGAAACTGACATTTATTGAACCTTGCGGTTAATCTGGCTATGGGGCTTCTGCTCCGTAGCCATTTTTCTCTTGACAATTCAATCAATATAGTCGAATATAATTACATGACGCGCAACCGCTATAGAGTATTTGAAAGCGATTATCCCTATTCCATCACTTGTACGGTTATTGATTGGCTCGATTTAATAAAACACGACGTAATCAAACAAATAATCATCGATTCATTACGCTTTTTAAGAGATGAAAAAGTAATTAAAATATTTGCATTTGTTATCATGCATAATCACTTGCATCTTATATTATCCTCTGAAAATCTTTCCAGAAATATATGCCGTTTTAAGTCATTTACAGCAAAGCAAATTATCAAACACTATAAAAACATTGGTGAGATCAAAGTAATTCAAAAATTATCAGCTGCTAATCCGGCATATCATCGAAACTGCGAACATCATTTCTGGCAGGAAGGCTACTGTCCCAAACAGATTATGAGCTAGGATATATTCCAGCAGAAGATTGATTATATTCATTTGAATCCGGTTCGAAAGGGATACGTCGGTTTACCTGAGGAACGGAAATGGTCCAGTGCAAGGAATTTTGCAGGGCTTGATAGTGTGCTTGAGATTGATCCGATTGAGAGTTTATCGATCAGGCAACAGCGCCGTTCCGGAGCAGAGCCCCGGAACAAGAGCTGCGAGACACTCTGGCTACTGGGTTGTACTCCGTCCCTCTGGCTATGCGGCTCCCCGCCTGAATATCGGGCAGGCTTGCTAAGGAGGGTCTCAGAGAGAATCCTCTGGATAAACGAGAGTAGGTCAAACCTACCATTTCTTGACATTACACCTTAATGCTGGTAAATTCAACCCGCTTTTTTGGTAAAATATTATGCTAATAAATTTTGGAATAATCATTGTCTTTTTTATTACAAGCATCTTACTGCTTACAGGGTTATTTTATCTTCAGAAACACCTCGACCTAAAACGAAAAATTCCAGTTAATAATGGTTACAAAACAGATGAAATCTCAAACCTGAAACTCGATATACGCTTTTATTTTCTAGCTCTTTTATTCGTTATTTTCAGCACTGCAATAGTAATACTATTTCCTATTACATTGATATTAAAGAAATTTGGCTTTTCCGGTTTCGTTGGAATGTTTGTTTTTATAAGTATCATTATAATTGGGTTTGGATATTTATGGAGTATTGGCGACCTAAACTGGCGCAAGACGATTTTAAGCTATCATAAAAATTTGACTCAAAAAATAGATAATGACTTAACGTGAACTCACCTCAAAATAAAATAAAAGATAATTCTATAACAAAATACAATTATAACTTTCATTACCCTAATCCGGATGAATCTCTGCCCCTTACAGTCTATATGGATGGTGAAACAATTATAAAAGTAGAACTACAGATGGACAGTCTTCGTCAGGAAATTAAAAAAATTGTACCAAATCTCAACAATCAACAAAAAAACCCTTTTTCTGAGGATTATGATAATTCCTACTTATTAAATGTTAACTATGTTTATGTTCTGGCTCTTGAAAAATTACATAAAATTGAAGTTCCTGAATACAACAAATATATTCGTATAATAATTGTTGAATTAAATCGAATTGCAAGTCATCTCTACTGCTTTGAAACATTAGGATTGAACATTGGAGCAGCAAATCTAATAAAAAATACTCTTCGAGACCGAAAAATAATATTAAATATTTTAAACACTGTTTATGAGATAAATTCTTTTGGGAACTATTTTCAAATTGGAGGAATTGCTAAAGATATCCCGGTTGGCTTTTTAGAAAATATTTACAAATTTATAGATTATTTCCACCCACGGATTTGCAATTACAAAAAAACTTTACAAAAAAACAAAATTCTTATTGATCGAACTGCAAATATTGGCATTCTTTTTCCTGACACTGCTAACTACTATGGAATTACTGGACCTAACCTGAGAGCCTCAGGTATAAAGCAGGATATAAGAAAAGACAAACCATATTCTTTGTACAATGAATTGGAATTTGATGTCCCTGTCGGGAAAGGATTAATTGGTACTACTGGAGACTCATGGGACCGATTTTGGGTTAGATGTCAAGAGATGAACGAAAGTGTTAAGATAATCAGTCAGTTACTTGATAAAATTCCAGTGAAAGCAATAAACAATAAAGTACAGAAAGTATTACAACCTCTTGACATCAAATTAAATTTCCAAACAGAAAATCCCACGGGAAAACTTAATTTTGATATAACAACAGATGCTCCTGATAAGTCATTCCAATTAAAAATGCGTTGCCCCTCTTTTTCTTGTCTTATCGCTATTGATGAAATAGTAAGTGAACATTCAATATCAGATTTACCTATTATCTTGAGTAGCTTAGATATAAGGATCAAAGAATTGAGTAAACATGATTGAGATCATTCTAAAAAATCTCCATAATATATTCCTGATTAAGTATATCACCCATATTCATGATTGAAACTATATCAATACTCTTTTTTGCAATATCCGCTTTTATTATAATTTTTATAATTGCAACACTTGCAGCTTCTTTTAATAGAAGATTGCTTTCTCATTCGCCAAACCAAATCAATAAAACAGGCATCAATAAACAAGGAATAATTCGACTAATTACTAACTTTGTGCAGACTTCAACAAAAAAAAATATTTCAGAATCAGTACCGTACAAAAAATATTTTACTTTTATCCTGATTATTATTTTCTCATCTATATTTTCTATCTTTGCTATTATACCTTTCAGCAATAATATCTGTGCCATCAAATTGGATACAGGGCTTCTTTTTATATTAGCAGTTTTATCAATTAATATTATCGGAATTATCATTTTAGGTCTAACATCAACTGATTCAATAAATCTTTATAACTCGATAAAATCTATTGTTCAATTAATGACTTGCCAAATCACATTAACTATTACAATGTTAATTATTGCTATTATCTCTGGCAGCTTAAATATGGAGGAGATAATAAATAATCAAACAGGATATTACTTTAGGTTTTTACCTAAATGGTTCCTATTTCACTCACCTTTTACTTTAGCAGGATTTTTGACCTATTTTGTTTCAACTGTTGTAATAATGCGGATTCTAAATGCTGGTTCTACACCTTTTAAAGAAAATATTTTACAAAATTTTAACTCTGAACTTACAATTTTCCAGCAGAAAATCTTTCATATAACAAAATACACAGTAATACTTATACTATTATTTCTCAATGTAATAACGTATTTAGGTGGATGGTTATCTCCATTTGATGGAATAAATTTAATGACAGGGTCTTTATGGGAATTTTTTTGGATGCTCTTTAAAACTGCTTTATTATTTTTCCTTGTAATTTGGCTAAATTCATCAATACCAGATTTATCCGGTGAACAAATTTTTAGAATTAATTATAAATTTTTATTCCCAATGGCTTTGATTTCATTTATAGGAACAGGATTATTGGTAATTATATGATAAAGAGTCTAAATTTTAAAGGTGAATAACAAATCATATATAAGAACAATACACTAAAGGTATTTAACAAAGGAACAAAATGCTGGTTGTTATGAAAAAGGTTTTAAATAGTATAACCCTTTCAGGGTTTGTAATGAAGAACATCCACAAAACAATCCTGAAGGAATTGTAATTAACCCATTCAAAGTTTATAAGAGAGGATACATACGTGAAAATCCCGTCCCGAAGGGATCCCGATGGGAAAGGGATCAAACATGAATAACATCTGGCAGTTACCGGATGAACAAAGAATGTCCTCCTCAAAAAGAACAAAACACTGAAGGTGTTTAACGCTATTGGCATGATTTTATTTATTTGATAAGTGTTTTAGGATTGGTAAATCATAGGAGTTTTGGATTATTTCATCTTTAATATTTTGGTTGGTTATTTTCTTTACTATATCTTCGGCTGCAATTGTGATTTTATCCAATAATCTCAAGCATTCCATTTTTGCTTTTATCGCTACCTTTACAGGAATATCCGGAATATATATTTTTCTAATAGCTGATTTTCTGGCTATTGTGCACATCCTTCTTAATGTTGTCGCATTCAGTATACTCATAATTATAGGAGCAATTATAACAAACAAAGTATCCGATTTTAAAATTCCTGAACCGGTTAAACAGAAATATCTCTACGCTGGATTTTCTCTTTTATTTTTCATTTTATTATTAATATTGATTTTTATCACACCGTGGAAAACAGGAAAATCCGAATTAACAAATTATACAATTAAAGCAATTGGAGAATCAATTATAACAAGCTACTTAATGCCACTTGAAATAGTATCTATTTTTCTTTTATCAGCATTAGTTGGCACAGCTTATTTAATCAGAAAAAGATGAATTCGCTATATACATATTTATTAGTTTCTGCTATTTTATTCTGCCTTGGGCTCTACGGAGTAACTATAAGAAGAAATGCGCTCCTTATTTTAATGAGTATTGAACTTATTTTGAGTTCAGCAAATATCAACTTAATAGCCTTTTCAAGATTTGGGGCACTATCTTTGGATGGTCAAATTTTCGCACTCTTTGCAATGGTCATAACTTTGGCACAAGCTGCTGTCGGAATAGCGATAATATTAAATGTTTACAATACTTTCCGTACTATCAATATTGACAAACTGGATATATCGAGGAATAAATGATCACTTATCTGATAATAATTTTAATTCTTCCATTAATAACATTCATTCTTCTTCAACTTTTTGGCAAATATCTTTCAAAATATAGCAGTTGGATTTCCACATTTTCTATTTTACTCTCTCTGGCTTTGTCACTTTCTATCCTAATCATGGTCTTTGCAATTAATGATCCTGATTTTGAAATCGAAATTAAATGGTCCTGGATAACATTAGGGAATTTATCATTTAACATCGGTTTTCTCTTCAATAATCTATCAGCAATCCTATTGGTCGTAATTGCTACAATAAGTAGCTTAGTGCATATTTACAGCAATGAGCAATTAGAAATTATAGAAAAAACAAACTCCAAATATTTCAGCTACATATCAGTATTCACTTTTTCTGCTTTCGGCATTATTCTCACAAACAATTTATTTATACTATTCTTCTTGTGGATAATAGCAAGTTTATGTTCATATCTACTAACATCTGATAAGTCTAATATTAGTAATGTCAGACAATATTTTACACTATTTTTTAGCGATATATTACTACTTATAGGAATACTAATTCTTTTTATACACTCAAAAACATTGAATTTTAACGAAATCTTTAGAATGGTACAATCTGGAGAATTAACAGTAGGTGTTCATACAACAGCAGGAATATTGATATTTTTAAGTGTAATTGGTAAGTCTGCCCAATTCCCTCTTCACACCTGGCTCTCAGAAGCAATGACTAGTGATATATCTGCCAAAGTCATAGTTCATTCAACAGGTATGATTTCTCTGGGAATCTACATCCTAATTAAGGTATTTCCAGTTTTTAGTCAACCATGTTTAACAATTATGGCATATTGGGGAAGCATCACTTCTCTCGTTGCTGCCATAATAGCCACAACTCAAACAGATATCAAGCAAGTGTTTACATACTCAACAATAAGCCATGCGGGATTTATGATTTTAGGCTTAGGATTAGGTGTTTATATTCCCAGTTTCTTTTATCTAATTGCCTTCATGTTTTTCAACACACTGCTGTTACTTAACGCAGATAGTGTAATATCTTCGATGAGAAAAGTTCCTTTAGAAGCAGATTTTTTTACTCCCAACTTTCAAAATATCAAGGAACTGGGCGGCCTAAAAAAATATTTACCAATTAATTACTGGACATTTCTAATAGCAACTGCAGCTATATCCGGTCTTCCACTCACATTTTTATTTATAAGTAAGAATTCAATTTTGCTGTATTCTATAGCAGCTTCTAACATTAATCCAGTTCACTATTTACTTATCCTGTTAAGCTTTATGACTTCAGGCTTTACCGCTTTTTATATCTTCAGATTATTTTTTAACATATTCCATGGGAAACCAAAATTTACAAATCTTAAAAGATATATATCTAAACCGAAAAATGGTGTAACTCTTCCTCTTATTTTATTATCATTTTTATGCCTTTTTATAATTTATAATTTACCAAATTTCAATCCCATTGTTGGAAACGGCTGGTTAAAAAATTTAGTGCAACAACCGAATTCAAACGTAGAATTATATTCTAAAAATTTAAGTAAATATAACATCATTGCTATTATTTCAACAAGTATAACTCTTGTTGGACTCATGTTTGCCTGGCTGATTTATGTTCGTAAGTTAATTTCAACAAAGTATATAATTGAAAAAAAATCTCCAATTTATAGACTCTTTTATAACAGGTTTTATACAGAAGAGTTACTTGAAAATTATTTACTTAAGCCAATTTATAAAACCTCAAACTGTTTTTCCAATTTTGATCTTTCCACCTTAAACAAATCCTTTTATCTTTTTATTAAGAACACTTATAAGATCATTTTGCATATAAGCAGGTCCAACGAGATCATCATAGATAAAACAACGAATAAGTTATCCCAGGCTGGAAAGCTATACCAAACAACACTTCAAAAGATTCAAAATGGCAATTATAACGCTCTAATAATATTAATCTTTATAGTGATTATCATCCTAATCGTTTTAAGTATAATTTAAGCAATTTCCAGGAGGCAAAATTTCTTATGAATGAACATTTACTTTCAATGAATATTTTCATACCTCTTTTAGGAATTATAGCAATAACATCTGCATCAAAAAAAAGAGAAGATATAGTCAAAATTATCGCCGCCATTACAACTGGATTACAAATGTGGATAGCTCTTCAAATATTTTTCAATTTCGACCGAACTAAATCAGGGATTCAATTCGTTGAGCATTACAGCTGGATTAAAACTTTTTCTATTGACTATTTTCTGGGAATTGACGGATTAAGTTTTCCCCTCGTACTTTTAACAGCACTTATTCTATTTATTTCCGTTTTCTCCTCATGGAAATTAAAAAAAGGTGTAAAAGGCTATTTTATTCTTTTCCTTCTGCTTGATATGGGATTAATGGGTGTTTTCACGTCCATAGACCTGTTTTTGTTTTTGATTTTCTTTGGACTAACACTTTTCCCTACCTATTTACTTATTGGTATATGGGGAAACTCTCAAAGTGAAAATACAGCAATAAAATATGCTCTTTTTTCTGTATTCAGTTATGTACTTATTCTATTAGGAATATTAGTATTATATTTTAAAAGCGATCCAAATACATTTAATATTTTAGAACTTATACCAAATGTCAATTCTTCTCACTCATTTCAAATAACTACTTTCTTAATTCTGTTCATCGGATTTGCAGCCTTAATACCGATTTTTCCTTTCCACACCTGGTTAATATCTGTACTTACCAAAGCTCCAACTGCAGTAAGTATAATAGTTGTAAGTATATTAATTAAAATTGGTACTTACGGACTAATTCGTATCTGCTTTCCTATCCTCCCATCAGCATCAATTGGATTTGCTCTACCACTTTCAATAATAGCAATCATTAATATTATTTATGGAGCACTTTGTGCTTTAGGACAGAATGATCTGAAGAAAATTGTAGGCTATTTTAGCATAAGTCAAATGGGATTTATACTACTTGGTTTTGCTTCACTTATTGGTGGAGTTTCAGAAAAAACCGATGCAGCAATAACCGGAATAAGCGGTTCTCTTTTCCACATGTTCAATCACGGTACCGTTGCAGCTCTTCTACTTCTACTAACAGGAGTAATTTATAATCGTACTTCAAAAAAAGATATTTCAAAAGTTGGTGGATTATCTTCCAAAATGCCTGTTTTTTCAGGAATAACTGCTCTTGCACTTTTTGCAGGTTTTGGACTACCCGGTCTATCAACATTTATCTCTGAAATATTTTGCATCATTGGCTCTTTTCAAATTCCTGGAATTCAGGTTCTATCTATTATTTCTATCACAGGAATTATACTAAACGCGGCTTATTTCTTCAGATGCTTTCAGTTAATACTTTATAGCAAAGAAAACCCAAAATACACCGAATTACAGGACATCAAAGGAAATGAATTATTTATGGTAATACCTTTTGTTTTAATTATTGTTTTACTTGGTATTTACCCCAATCTAATTTTTAATATTATGACACAAAGTGTCGAAAAGCTGGTTGAAATCGTAACTGTTGGCGTATCTATTATAAATTAGCCCATGGACAATATTCTTAGCATTAAATACTTTCTTCCAGAAATTTCACTAATAGTTACTTCCCTTTTAATTCTACCTTTATCTTTAATATTTAAAACAAATGTCAGAAAAATCACAATTCCATTTTTAACATTTGGGTTTATATTATCTTCTACTTTTTTAATAATGAATTGGGATCTATCCGGACACGGATTATTTTTAAACCTTATTGCTCATGATAGGTTCTCCCAATTATTCAAACTGTGCTTGCTAATCTTTACATTTTTCCTTTTTCTTATCTCGCTAAACAGCTCCGAACTCAAAAACATATCATCTAAGGAATATCACTTCTTCATATTCATCTCATTACTTGGTTCATTTCTATTAGTATCATCAAACAACCTGTTGATGATCTACATATCAATTGAGACATTGAGTATCGCTTGCCTTATTTTAGTTGGATATTTGAAAACTAATAAGTCATCTAATATAGCTGCTGTCAAAAACCTCTTTTCCAGTTTGCTTTCTTCCGCTATTTTGATTTACGGTTTATCTTTGGTTTACGGATTAACAGGCACATTAAACTTGCATGAAATTGGGCACTCTTTATCAAACAGTTCTATTAACAACTTTTCAATAACAGTAATTATTTTAATCATTCTATTTGGATTCGGTTATAAGCTCACCATTGTTCCTTTTCATATCTGGTCAACCGATGTTTACAAAGGTGCGACTACTCCAATAACAGCATTTCTTACAACAGTACCCAAAGTAGCAGGTTTTGCTATTTTAATTAGAGTTTTAGCAACTACATTTAGTAATGCTAATTTTACCCTAGTAAAATATTTCCATTTAAGTGAAATTATTACAGTTTTGGCTGCAGCAACCATGACGCTGGGTAATCTCCTTGCAATAAATCAAAAAAATATTAAAGGAATATTAGCATACTCAAGTATTGCCCATTCAGGCTTTATACTTATGGGATTGGCAATATTTGGTCAGGAAGGGATATCAGCATCTATATTTTATTTGATCATGTACTCTATTGCTTTTATTGGAGTTTTCACTGTAGTAATAAATTCTAATACCGAATTTCAACTCGCAAATCTTAAAAATCATAATAGATTGAACTTTCAATCTTCCTTTTCCACTATTATAATATCCATCTTTTTAATTAGTCTTACAGGACTCCCTCCTACAGCGGGTTTTGTTGGAAAGTTTTATCTTTTCGCTGCATTAATAAAAGGTGAAACCAAGTTTTACTGGTTGGTTATTATTGGAATTATAAACTGCATTATAATGTTTTTCTATCACGCAAGAATAATACACTCAATGTTACTACACAAAAATGAAAAACATATAAAAAATCGTTATGATAAAGTTTCAAATGTGATTTTAATTCTTTTAGTAATACCCACTATATTATTTGGAATTTATTGGACACCATTGTTTGATTTTATCAAACAATCCTTGCATTTTTTTATGCCATAATCATAAATTATAATCAAAAGAGAAAAAAACAGAGCATATTGCTTTTTGATGTTGATACTTAAAATGATTTCATTAATCCTGATGGTATTTTATATGTCTCTAGTGCTGAATCACTAAAGGAAAATTCCGACAATTACCAAATACACCATGTTAAATTCCATTCCGGTCTGGGATTCTGTTGATGAACACTTACCAAAAGATTCTGAATAAATTCGGAACAATAGACCATTTCCTATTCACTTCATGCTCGGGAATAAGGTAAAAGAAAAAGTAAATGAATCTAAACTTTAAATCCGATATTGATATGGAGTTTAATATACAATAAAACGGAAATTAATAAAATATTGAATCAACCGACGCTATTAAATCGGTAAATATTAATCCGGGTGATGGTAAAAAAGCACTTGAAGATATACAAAATGACTGGGCGCACTTAACTAATACAACTGAAATCATTAGCAATTAATTCGAAGGTTGATTCTTTAGGTTGAAATAGATTTCTCAAGAAATTCCCTGTAGAAAAATTTTTAGAAGTACAAACATATTTATGTTTTCATATAAAAAATAACCAACAATACTATTTGCCACCACGACTGATAAAATATTGATTATAGTCACAATCTGTTTAGATCTCAATTTATTATCTTCATATAAGACAACTTTTCCATTCTTACATCAGTCTAACGGGGTGTTAAGTGATTTGAAAAAAGAAAATAAAAATTAAGAGGTATAACAATGAAAAACTTCGTAAAAATATTCGGGCTAACAATTTTCTTTGCAAGTTTACTATTTGGGGCATACGTGATCAGTATTGAGAATAAAGATACATTAGTTGTTTCACTAAGTACTGATTGCAAGTCATTTAATGAGACTCTGGCAATTGGGATACAGACCCTATATGAATCCGGAATTACTACAGGTCAAGGTAAAATTAAAATTGATGTGATGGGCACTGAAATAACAGCTATTGTAAAGATGAATGATTTAAGGAAACTATCAAATGGTAAAACTGATTTAGCCACTTTCATACGTAACTATATGAGTTTTAGCTAATTAATACCATTTCTCAAACTCACTACAAAAAAGAACAGAAAATCAACCCCCTTGATTTTCTGTTCTTTGTATCTACATGATAAATAACGATACCTTGATATAATTAGAGTAAAGTCATATTGAAAAATATTGCTATATATTAAGAAATGTTGTATAATTAAAAGTTTTAATATTTGAAAAAATCGAAGTAGAGATTAATAAAATATGACAAAAAAAGTAAAAAAGGTCACAGCAGATTCAAACAGAGCATTAAGTAAATACCTGGAAGAAATTGGCAAATTTAACCCTCTGACACCTGACGAGGAAATCGACCTCGCTCAAAAAGTTCATGTCGGCGACCGTGCTGCCTTAAAAAAACTCACCGAATCAAATCTACGCTTTGTTGTCAGTGTTGCCAAAGATTACCAGGGACAGGGTCTACCTCTAACTGATTTAATTAATGAGGGTAATTT
>JADHYC010000074.1 GCA_016782645.1 Fidelibacterota bacterium
CAACAGCCTCCTTTCCATTTGAAGCCATATCAAATTCAAAGTTCCAAATATCCATAAATTCTCCCGTTAACTCTTGAATATCCGGATTATCTTCTGCAATTAATATCTTCATATTTTAGATGCTTCTATTTAAGCCTAATGTCCGCTGGAGCGAGTTGTTAGACATTTTTATTAATTACTTTACACATTAATCTTTCCAAACTTTCTCTATAGCGTATCTTATTATATTTATTATTCATGACAATTTGAATCTCACAACTAACAAGAGATTTATCGTCAGGCGCAGCTTTTATATGTTTAATTTGGCTTGAGTCAATATCACCTGTTACATGGAAACGTTCCGAGTTGTTTGAACCTATTTTTGCTCCGATCATGTTTTCTGCAAATAACTTGGCTGAACCCGTGGCATAGTTTCCCTTTATAACAATTCTATCTATATCGATCCCAAATGGGTTATTATTTAGGATTTCAAACCATATAGTGAATGTAGATAATTCAGAGCAATATATTTCACAAGATCCTTCTTTGGCAGATACATTTATATTTACATTCTTTATTGTTCTTTTCTCTTGATATAACCACCAACTTATAATTTTTGGCAAAACAACAATTAGCTTTTCAATAATTGACCACATAATTCCCCTTTTTTTCTTATTCTCTGTCTAACATTTACGTATAAGGCGATTTTGCCTGATCCCGATATATCGGGATTGAACAGGAAAACAGGCAAATCTGCTTGCTTTCAATATTTACTATAGTATATTCTATTCTGATCATGATATGTATAGTAAAACAGAAAGAAAGCAATGTCAAGTAGAATTTTAAATGAAGTACGAGATGTTATGCGGAGTCCGTTCTCCCCCGCCGTAGTAAGGCGGGGAAGGATGAATCCGTACCGAACGCACCTACTGCGATTGGATAAAACGCTTTGTGCTTCACTTCAACATGAAGTCCCGCGACGACCTGTGCAATGGCGAGAAGAAAATTGAGACATTCCTGACCTTTCTTGCGCGTGAGAAGAAAGTGGTGCCCTCCACGCAGAACCAGGCGCTGAATGCTCTGGTCTTTCTCTATAAAAAAGTACTCAAGCAACCACTTAACGAAAAAATAAACGCCGAACGGGCGTCGAAAAATGTTAAAATTCCTGTTGTTTTAGCCCACTTGAAGATCTGTGATTCATATTCATCCCTCTAATAAGTTGAGTGGAGCGAAATCCCGATCCTCGGGAAGAAGTACGGCTTTAGCCGGGGGGTGTGTTACGACTCTATTAAAGTGTAATATCGATATGGCAACTACCGGATTATTCACTCTTGTGCAAAGTCCATAATAGACAATACTGAGTTAAAAAGATATATTTGTGGGTTTGGCACAAGGTTCATTAAAAATTCTTTGTCTCGTTTTTAATAGAGTGTTAGTTTTAGGTGATTTTTACTAAAATTATAATTGTAATAATATTGAATAATAAAATTTTGTTTAAATATCTACAATTCCTTTTTCTCTGTCTCATTTGGGGCACTACTTTCGCTATGATAAAAATAGGTTCGGATGGTACGCCGCCGATGGCAGGGCTGGCACTTAGATATTGGTTTGCTGTTCTGATTCTATTTATAGCGATTATTTTATCTAAGCGGAAAATTAATATGGATAGAGATTCCATAAAATTCTATCTATATGTTGGATTTTTTAGTATGACTTTAAGTTATTATTGTACCTATTGGGGAATGCAATACATACCGAGCAGTCTATCTTCGGTATTGTGGGCGACTTTACCTTTATTTATTGGAATATTTGCACATTTTTTAATACGTGAAGAGCGGCTAAATTGGATTCGGATTTTTGCGATTGTTGTTGCAATAATTGGAGTAATAAGGATATTGTCAGATCAAAAGATTGTAATTAATTCTCAAGTACTTGTCGCCAGTATTGTAGTTTTATGCGGTGTGATTGCTGGGGCTTATCCTAACGTTTATGTTAAAGCAAAAAAAAAGCCTTATGATCCAATGGTTCTAATAGCAATTGCGATTTTCATTGGTGCAATTTTTCATTCAATAGGTGCAACTGTTTTTCATGAATGGTCTGAGATGGTATGGGATTTTAAAAATATTGGCTCAGCCGCTTATCTGGGAATGTTTGGTTCAGCAACTGCTTTTGTTATTTATTACTCACTGTTGAGAAATATATCGGCAGTTAAACTCTCTTTTGTTACTTTTATTACCCCGATATTTGCATCTTTAATTGGATGGGCATTTTTGGGTGAAACGATAACTTTACAGGAAATTTCTGGAGTAATACTTATATTTATAGGATTATTAATTTATGATTGGAGAAAGTACAGTTCCTTTTTGACGGGAAAAAATTAGAAAGAAAGATTTTATTATAATGGTTAATAAAATTAAAACAGTTTTTGTTTGCAATGAATGTGGTGCCGTTCAACCAAAGTGGGCAGGCAGGTGTTCAGAGTGCGGCGCATGGAATACAATGGTAGAAGAAAAGGTGCTGAAAAAGCCCCGGTCCACAATGCACACCGAAAAACGTGATCTCGAGCCGCTTGAATTAAAAGATGCTCATAGACAGGTACGTGCCACTACTGGTATAGAGGAATTCGATAGAGTGCTCGGTGGTGGATTTGTTAACGGTTCTGTAGTATTGCTTGCTGGTGAACCCGGGATAGGGAAATCAACCATAATGCTCCAGATTTTAAATAAATTAGACGGCGAAAAATTCCTCTATTTTTCCGGTGAGGAATCAGAGGAGCAAATTCGGTTAAGAGCAAACCGCCTTTCTATTAGCGATCCGAGGATTTTAGTGGCATGTGAGAACAATCTTGAAAACATTCTGTTTCAGATTGATCAGCATAAACCGTCTGCAGTCGTTATAGATTCTGTTCAAACTTTGTATTCTGATGCTTATGATAATGTGCCAGGCAGCATAACTCAGGTTCGTGAGTGTGCTGGCAAACTATTGAGACAAGCCAAGGAACTGGGTATAATAGTCATTTTTATAGGACATATCACGAAAGAGGGTATGATTGCCGGACCAAAAGTTCTGGAACATGTCGTTGATACTGTTTTATACCTTGAAGGGGCAAAAAACAATTTTTATAGAATGTTACGTTCGATGAAAAATAGGTTCGGTTCCACCAACGAAGTGGGCATTTTTGAAATGAAGAGTGAAGGCTTAATCCCCGTCGGGAATCCCTCCGAACTTTTTTTATCAGAGAGGAGGGAGCATGTTGCCGGTTCCGCAGTTACGGTCAGCATGGAGGGAACAAGACCATTTCTGATCGAAGTACAAGCTCTTGTCACTCATACATCCTATGGCACGCCTCAGCGAACTGCGAACGGTATTGACTATCGAAGGCTTTCTATGTTAATTGCAGTGCTTGAGAAAAGAGTTGGTCTGCCATTGGGAACGCAGGATGTTTTTGTAAATCTTGTCGGTGGTCTTAGAATAGATGAACCTGCGATAGATTTAAGTGTTATCGCTGCAATGGCTTCGAGTTTTAAAGAGATTCCAATTAAGACCTCATCAGCAATGATTGGTGAGATCGGGTTAGTTGGTGAAGTACGTTCAGTTCCTTTTATTGAGCAAAGGGTTAAGGAAGCAGCAAAACTTGGTTATTCCTCGATATATGTTCCAAAAAGCAATGTCAAAATGTTGAAAAATGTTTCACAAACGGAGGTTATAAGTATTGATTCGATTAGCCATCTTTTTAGCAAGATTTTTTAGTTAAACCGTCAATGAATGTGAATATGCATAAATGAACAGTGTGTACCTGAAGAGTTAATGATAATTAGCTTCTATTACTGTTGAGTTAAATTTTTTGAGGTAATAATTGAATCATTCTATAGTGGAATCTGGACAAATAAAATTCTCCATTCAGGCAAAAGATCAAAAATCAATGGCGAGAGCTTGCAGTTTTGTAACCGAACATGGAGTTATTGAAACCCCAATTTTTATGCCAATTGGAACTCACGGTGTCGTCAAAACGCTGACTCCTGATGAACTGGAAGATTGTAGATCGCAAATAATTTTGGGGAATACCTATCACCTTTATTTACGTCCTGGAATAGAAGTGATAAAAGGTGCCGGTGGACTTCATAGATTTATCAGTTGGAAAAAACCTATTTTAACGGATAGTGGAGGTTATCAGGTTTATAGCCTTTCACATTTAGGAAAGATAACAGATGAGGAAGTAATTTTTAGATCACATATTGACGGTTCTCAACATAAACTCTCGCCTGAAATTTCGATGGAAATCCAGAACGCACTGGGTGCAGATATTGTAATGGCTTTTGATGAATGTACCCCGTATCCGTGTGATTATGAATACGCTAAAAAGTCTTTGGTACGTACTTATCAATGGGAAAAACGCTCAAAAGAAAAGTTTGATAAACTTCTACCGATATATGGACATAAACAGTTTTTATTTGGAATTGTGCAGGGCAGTGTATATCCCGACCTTCGTCAACAGAGTATTGAGGAGTTGAGTAAATTGGATTTTGACGGTTATGCCGTAGGAGGATTGGCAGTTGGTGAGCCAAAAGAACAGATGTTTGATATTCTTAAACCGATATCTCAAAACTTACCGGAAAATCGTCCGCATTATTTAATGGGAGTAGGAAAGCCGGAAGATATTGTCAGAGCAATTGAGTTGGGAATTGACATGTTTGATTGTGTTTTACCATCTCGTAATGCAAGAAATGGGACGCTCTATACATGGAAGGGGCGTGTAATTCTAAAGCAATCGAAATATCGGATGGATTATGACTCGCCTGATGAGAATTGTAGCTGCTACACGTGTCGGAATTTTTCGAAAGCGTACCTGCGTCATTTATATATGAATGGTGAAATGACCGGTTTGCGTTTGAATACACTTCATAACATGCACTTTTTCCTTGAACTCGTCGGCAGGGTACGTGAGGCAATAAAAGCGGGGAATTTTTCCGAATGGGAAAAAGAATTTTTCTCAAAATATCCTGTAGAAACTGATCACTGGGAGGAAAACGCACTTCGCAGGGAGGAGCGTCGGAAAAAGCATCTTACGGAAAATGAGAGGGCATTTGGAAAGTAGAAAAGAAGAAAGTGATACTACAAAATTTATATAGAGAAAAAGTGAACATAATCAAAGAAATCAAAGAGAAACTTGAATCTTTCAAAGGAATCCATACAGAAAAGTACGCTATTAAAAGTAGATGATAAACTTTCAGATTATACCAATGGAATTAACTCAAGTTTCTTAGGAGCTTATATATGAAAACCTATCAGATGTTTCTCAACGGCCAATTTTCTAAGAGAGGTGTTCTAAGAGATATTGTTCAGCCGTATAACAATAAGCCATTCGCAAAAGTATATTTTGGTGAAGAAGATATTATTAGCGAGGCTATAGATGGAGCTGAGAAAGCTTTTCAGAAGATGAAATCTACTCCCGCTCATGTTATTTCTGATATTCTGAGAAAAGTGTCTGAAAAGCTGAAAGAACGCTCGGAAGAGTTCGCTAACATTCTAGCGCTTGAAGCGGGAAAGCCAATTAAAACAGCACGGGGGGAAGTAGGACGTGCTGTTCATACCTTGATGTTAGGTGCTGAAGAGTGTCTTAGAATAACCGGGGAAGTAATTCCTATGGATCAGAAGCCATACGGTGAGGATAGATTTGGGATGGTGAAGCGTTTTCCTCTCGGTGTGGTTGGGGCGATTACTCCATTTAATTTTCCACTGAATCTTGTAGCTCATAAACTTGCTCCAGCTCTTGCTGCAAAAAACACAGTTGTATTAAAGCCCGCATCCCAGACACCAATTTCATCTCTTATGTTGGCAGAACTCTTTATGGAAGCCGGGCTTTCTGCAGGTGCATTGCAAGTAATTCCTGCAAAAGGTAGTGCTGGTGAAGTTCTTGCTCGTGATCCAAAAGTTAAGATGTTGACGTTTACGGGAAGCCCAGTAGTTGGCTGGCATCTTAAAAAATTAGCATTCCGAAAAAAGGTTGCTCTTGAGTTAGGTGGAAACGCAGGAGTAATTGTGCATGAAGATACGGATATAGATCCGGCAGTTGAAGCAATTGCTAATGCTGCCTTTTTATACTCCGGTCAAAGTTGTATTTCAGTTCAGAGGGTATTTATTCATCAGTCAATATATAGGAAGGTTGTAGATGGCTTGGCAAAGAAAGCAGAATCATACAAACTTGGCGATCCAATTGAAGAGAATACTGACATTGGTTCTATGATAAGTGAAGATGAGGCAAAGCGTGTTGAATCTTGGGTTGAAGAAGCAGTTAATGAAGGAGCAAAGGTTTTAACAGGAGGAAAGCGAGAAGGCTCTATTTACTATCCGACTATTATAGGGAATACCAAAGCCGAGATGAAAGTGAACTGCCTTGAAGTATTTGCGCCTGTAATAACCGTTACTCCTTATTTGGATTTTGAGACAGCAGTGAAAGCTGTTGACAATTCAAAATATGGTTTGCAGGCGGGTGTATTTACAAAAGATATAAACAGAATTCGATATGCCTTTGAGAACATTGAAGTTGGAGGTATAATTATCGGAGATGTTCCTACATACAGGATTGATCACATGCCCTATGGGGGAGTTAAAGAATCTGGAAATGCAAGAGAAGGGGTACGCTATGCTATAGAAGAAATGACAGAGCCGCGGCTGATGGTGATGAAATTTTCTAAATAGTAGGATTATCAATACAAGTTTTTATAATGCCCGCCAATTGCAAAAATGTAGATCGACTTCTTATCAAATTTATAAATTAAACGGTCTCCGTGTAATGATCTTCGCGACCAGTATCCGGATTAATTGTGTATTAATTGTTCCGGTTTACCGAGACCATTGGAAGGATCTCCATGCTGCACTTCTTTGAGAATCTTATACAAGTTCTTATGAAGAATTTTATTTTTCTTGCGTAATTCTTCATATTTTCCCCATGTGTTACCCTCAAATACTATTGATCTCATCTAATTCTTTTTCCGTAGGTTTATATCCGTTTCCCGATGTATGAGTTTTGATAGATTCTGAAATCTGTTTCATCAAAGAAGAATTTTGCAGCACATACAAAGTTTCCTGTTCTCTTTCCCAATCTTCAGCGTTCATGACAACAAAGTCCTTTCCAGCCCTACGGCGTACTCTGATAGCTTCATGCTCGGAAATAGATTGATTAACAAAACTCTTTATAATAGCTCTGAACTTATTTACTGATAATTCACGCATTTTACTCCTTTCTCTTTAATCAAACAGAACGTACTGTATGTACTCCCCGGTTTGATACATGAGTATACAAGAGGGATCAGGGGAAATCGGGTTTTATTGATAATCCCACAACTAAAAACCACTTCAGTGGTTTAATGTTTGATCTAATATATCTATGTAGCTTAGGCATTGCTTTGTCTTTCTTTTTTTTGCTGGAAAAAGTGGCTGTTTTATGGTAATATTGTATAAAAAGGAAAGAAAATGGACTCGCAAGAAATAGTTAATAAAAGTGCTCTAAATGTTGTCAAAGATCTCCTGGCTATGGATATATACAGATGTGAGAGAAAGATGTTAATTGAGATATGCAAAGAGATGGGTAAAAATGATGCCGCAAACCTGCTCGAGAAAACCAGCGATAAGAAACTTCAGAACCTACATAAATCTTTAACATCTATCTCTCATTCGCCAGCTAACCTTATTGTAATGTATGCAGGTCCCGGTGCTGGAAAGTCCACCGTTACCAACTATCTTTTTGAGAGAATACCACTGAAATGGCTTGTTGTTTTAGCCACTCGGGATATACGTATTAGCGAAGGTGAGAGTGTTGGGAATCCTTTCTCAAAATACAATATGAAGTGGGAAGAATTTGATAGCATTCCCGATGCGGATCCAAATTACATCAAGACAATTTCGATGGACGAAAATGGTCAGAGAACGAAAGGATATGTTGTTGATTTGAATGAATCAAGAAAATTGCTAAGTCAAGGGTATAACTTAATTATTCATTCATGGATTTGGAGAGAATTTCTTGAAAGGTCGTCAGCATTTGAAAACACTCTGACGATATGCTTATATGTTGATTACTCGTCCACAGTAAAACGGTTGGCATACAGAAATCTCATCGAAGCACGTGAAAAGAACTTATTGAGTGAAACCGTGATATCTTCCTTTCCCAAGGATCCAAATAACACAGATATCAATTGGGTTCTAAAGGTATTGCATGCTCTGCAGGATAATACAATATATCAAGATCTATTACTAAGAATTGATTCGGCAAAACAAACTCAGGCAAAATATGATACCGTTTTGAAATCGAGAAATGTTTCTTTCTTCAAATATATTGTCGATAACTCAGGGAAATTATCGAAAGCCCAGAATGATGTAGAAGCAGTTGTAATTGCGGATCGGTACACAAGATTGGCAAAGGAGTATAAGAAGTTTCCAGAATACTTTAAAAAAATAATCTCTCGAGCTCAGGCACTTGAGTCAAAAAAATGGAAGTGACATTTGTAGTATCTTCCCTGAATTTCCAGGTTGATAAAATTCCAAACAACAAGCACCAAATAATTTCAATATTCAATTAGTAAAACAGATTTATTTTCGTGTGATTAGATAGTAAATGTTTATGTCGTGGGCATTCCTTAGGAAGAATTTGATTTTTTTGGTCATTTGATTTTGTTTGATATTGGTTATTTGTATTTTGATGTTTTATCGTTTTAAAGTATTACCCACGCTTTTTTAGAAGATACCTGCATTTTTCATTGGAAATATTCCTCAAGTACAGCATAGAGCCGTCTTTTCATTCCTTCCTTATTCAACATTCGAACTTTTCCTCCGTTATCTTTTATCCAGTATACTTCTCCTCCCAATTTCTTTAAATATTTATCTTCAATTTCTTCTTCATTCTTGACAGTGATCGGCAGTCTCTTAACAATACCTTTTTTTTCAAGGTCTGGAAAAAAAGACATCGTTTGCTCTTCATAGAGCTTAAGCCGATTCTCGATTGTTGCAGCGGTATCATCGACACGTTTTTCCAGATTCCCTCCACAATTGTCACACACTCCGGCATTTTTAGGCGGGTCAAAATCACTGTATCCACTGCCACAGGAAACACAAGAAAGCCTGTTGCAGCCTATAACTCCGAAAAAGAGGAAATCTCGAGGAACAACAAGATAGAGAACCAGATCAATATTAGTCTCAGAAAGAAGAATGTCACACTGTGTTTTTGTGCGTGGAAAGCCATCTAAAACATATCCGTTCTTGATACATTGGGGCTTTTGTAGATACTCGAGAATAATAGGTACAACAATATCGTCAGGAACAAGAGCACCACGTTTCATAAAAGAAAGTGCCCTATGTGTTAAAACAGAATCAGGATCATCCCGTACTTTTGTTCTCAATGCGATTCCGGAGGCTACATGAACGAGACATACGTCCTTCAATTCCTCAGATCGAGCGCCCTTTCCGCTTCCGGGAGGCCCGAAAATGATGATATTCTTTCCTTTCAATATTGCTTTTATTCTTTCTTTTCTATCCATAGGAAAAATCTATCGTTTAGAATTTAAATGTACGTTGCAACCATAGAGCTTTCTACTAATTTATTATCTAACGTCGCGGATCAGGCGCAGCTATTTACCGTCGCCTGCATCCGGCTTTGTTGGGTAGGATTCTTCAAGTATTGACTGCCTTTTGCCAACAGCCAGTCAGTACATCGGCAAAGTTGTCGTCCCTAACTGCGGCTCGAATGTCCTTGCCAATCATAGGCACTATCAGGGTCTCCTCCTTGCTACCCCTCAGCATTTCTTTGGTCAGCGTCGCCTTGAAACCATTCCACGAAACAAGGAACCCGAGAGAACACCGGGCACTGCGATTCTCGATTTTCTCTTTGAAGATCACGAATTCATTCTTTCCGCATTTTGAGCTCCAATTCTTACATTCAACAAGTAGGAGCGCGGACTCCCTCTTGAAGCGTGCGTCGGAACTGTCATTGAGGACCTCGATGTCGATTTCCTCAGTTTCTGTTCTGATTCTGCTGATGATTATGAAACCATCGATAGTCTCAAGCAGGCGACTGACAAGTTCCTCAAGGGACCGACCTTTTTCATCGGGAGACGTTGCTTTCTCTACGGCTTCTACCAACTGGTCAAGAGGCTGGGTACCCCACCCAGAAACCCTCCGTGCGACATCCGACACTTGCCTGCCCACGGTGTGAGATGTTTGTTTGGCAACCTCTTCAAGTTCATGAGATATCTGTTCTATTACCTTGAATGCTTTGCCAAGGTTGCTTTCGTGTGAGTCGATTTCATAGTACATTTGGATGAATGCCCCATCATCATCAAAATGAGTAAGCTTCACATCTCCGCGATGTTTCTGCCTGACCTCAATTGCTCGTTTAACAAGATCGAGGTAGTGCTCAAGTCCGAGCGGTGCGTACCAGTACTTTCGGTACCATACAGAACCGGCCTCTGCTTTGATTACTCCTGAATCGGCGTAGAGTCTGCCGCTCCATTCCAGACGGATTACTTTTGAGCCCGGGGTGCCTATTTCTATGCTCGTATCAGGAGGAATATCTGTGACGCAAAGCGAATCGAGGACAGAACGTGGCAGGATCACCGGATCCTCGGTACCGGCATGTGCGGCAAGGAGCTCTTTTGCTGTTTCTGTTTTCATATTATCTGATCACCCAACAAAGCGTAAGCAACGCCACATTTCCAAGTGATTTCCTTTTATTTTTCTCAAATCTTCTAAAAAATCCTTCGAGCATTAAATTCCTCGAAAAGCTTGTGGTTTTCGTTCCATTCAATGGTTAGCGGTTGATTATTATCGCAACAATCTTTCTTGAAGTAAATCATCTAATTCTCTGCGCCCATCTAATACACAATGAACATATACATCTGATTCGATTATCTGATAGATTATTCTGTATGGTTTAAAATGTATCTCCCGATATTCATAGATACCGATGCTCTCTAATTCTGGTGGTGTATGTCCACGATTTGCCAGGTCTGATAAATTATTTATTCTTTCTCCAATATTTTTAAGTAAAGTATCTGCTTTTAGAACTGATTCATTGGTTGTGAAATATTTGTAGATACTGAAAATATCTTCCTCAGCATCGGAAATAATATAAACGTTATATTTCATTAGATGTGAGTCTGGTTAATACGATCTCGAATGGAACTGATGGATTCTGATGCTGGTTTATAATCCTTTTCTTTTAGGCTTTTACTACTCAACGCAAGTATTTTAAGTAATGCCAGACTATCCTGTATCTGTTCATATTTCTTTATATCTTGTAGTATAGCCTTTGCCTCACCATTCTGAGTAATAACAAGAGTCTTATGGCTACCGGAAATATTCCTGATAATTTCCGAGGCGTGAGACTTAAGATAACTTATCGGTTTTACAGATTCACTTGTTTTCATCTTTCAATCTCCATATATACTGACTAAATATAGTCTATATTATGGTCTGTAGCAATACTTCTTTTATACACTGCTAACGGTAAAAATAAACTGCTGGAACATGCGGCGCATAGTACTTTGCTATTTAAAGATACGTCCTGCGTAGCACCAGCCATTCGGATTTGCACATCGCTGTTCTAGTCAGCTTATTTTTTTTTGTTAGGCACATTTTAATACCAAATAAAGTCTTATTTTTAAGTGATATAAAAAGAAAATTTATTAATTTAATTTGAATAAATTTTTTCGAACTGTAATTTGGATTTCATTAATTCTTTCCCCGATCTCTATGGAATCTATAAACTAAAGTTGAAAGTAATACCCAATAATACAATGTGCTCACTGAAATCTATCACTTTCTCTTTCTTTGCGTATAAATATTTGTATATCCCGTAAAATCCTATTTTCCAGAATACTATCGTATTGATTCCCACTTCTGTATTATACATAATTCCTCTCTCTATTGCATCAGGCTCATCTTCACCTTTTGGAACTTCTAGCCCACCTATACCTCCTC
>JADHYC010000018.1 GCA_016782645.1 Fidelibacterota bacterium
AATTGATAATACAAGACCGCAAACGAGCCAGAAAGGTTCCATGATTCTAATAATAATAAATGTGTTAGCACCAATACTGTGAGTTATCATTGCGATAGTAGCAATAAAGAAACCGAGAGCAAGGGCTTTAAAAAAAAGAATTTGAGCATTTTTGTAAATACTCCATATTGATTTTATTAAAGAGTATAAAAGATATATGAATGCTCCCAGACCTATAAAACCCGTTTCAATTAAAACACGTATAAATTGAGCATCTAAAAATTGCCAACCGGTTACTCCAAAACCAAGGAAAGGGTGTTGAGGAAGTTCTTTAAATGCTCTTTTCCAGCTTCTAACACGTTCTGAAGAAGAAGTGTCTAAGGTTATTCCTCCAATTTCTTCTTGCAGAGTTCGAGCATAGCCTTTTTGTTCAGTAAAAGTATATTTAATTCTATCTGTTACTGTTCCCGGCAGGACTAAAGGAGAAATGATAATTAGAAAAATTACAAAACCTATAATAATATATCTTCGTTTGCTAAAAATGATATAACTTATGATAACTGGAATTCCTGATACCCATGATGTTCGTGAGTTTGTTAAAAGAAAAGGTAAGATAGATAACATAGTGATTCCGAACAGAGCTCTTCTAATAGATTTTTTTGGTAGTGTACCCGGTATAAATAAAAGACCTATATTTATTGAAACAATGAGCATTAAATAACCGCCTAATGTATTTGGTTCTCCCCCACTGCCTTCAAAAGGAGCAGTTAGTCGTCTTCCTGTTGGAATTTGTGCAATAGATATTAGCACTACTATCATAAAGGTAATTAATAAGGCTATGACAAAGTTGTCAATCTGTTTTTTTGTCCTGACATGATTCACAACCATAAAGTATATAAAGAAAAACTGAATATATTTCACAACGAAAAAGAAGCCTGTTAAGATACTAACTCTGCCAGCCATCATTCCAAATCCTGTTGAGAGAAAACAAATGAATATGTAAAATGATATAGGCTTATTTAAAGGAGTTTTTTTAAAGATACCTAACTCTTTATAAAGTGCTGTTTTTGCAAGCCATGTAAATACAATAATTGCCAGGATTATATCATCAATACGTACTGTGACACCTTCGCCAGTAGTAGTTCGACTTCCGAATTCCGGTGACAATAACATGGAAAATATTAGAGTATAAATAGCAAAGTCGGTGTTAATAAATGTTGCAATTAATACACCAACACCTAATACTGCAACGAGGGCGTATGCAGGAGCCATTCTAATAAGAATGAAAGCAATAACAATTGAAAGTGGGATAGTTATTAAAACTGCAATTCTATTTGTTCTATTCTCTAATAGACCGTCTCGTGCCATAAAGGATTCTATTGATATTTCTCTAATTCTTTAAATTTTTTATATTTTTTTTCAAGTTCTTTTAGTTTATCAGGATTTGTATTTTCTAATATCTCTTTATAACTCTCTTCCCGATTTTTATTGTTTTTCTCTCTATATCTTTTTTCATATAATTTTCTGATATCCGTTTCTTGTCTGACAGCTGAACCCCTAATTAAATCTGTGCTATTAATCATTTCTCTCGCAATGTTACGAGCAATCTTACGGTATAGTTTAGGAATCCCTGTGATTGCTAAACTGATACCAAGAGCGGTAGCAATAATGATAGGAGCAGCTATCAGGAGTACTTTTCTCTCGGCTCTTTTTTTTCTTCGATGGGCTCTTTTTTTTCTATGAGTGATATGATGTTTATTTGCCATAGAACAAAAGTTTTTTTATCCTTGTAAAGAAATTATTTTAATTTTTTATATATGTTGGATTTTATTAGCATTTTTATATAATATATCATCGAAGTATTACGTTCTTTGAGATTAATTCCGGTTTTGTCTGTTTGAACAAGTGAGCAGATTCCTCTGAATTAAAACCCCCTATTAGGAGAAAATGTTCAGTTACATTATTGGTTATAAAATTAGATGGCTGTAAGTAAGCAAATTCCTTCATATTTGGAAACTCTTTTAGATAAACAAGCGCTGCTTCCTCTGTTGGAAATTTTCCTAAAGATATTGCGAAAGGGAATTTTATTAGTTTGAATTGTCCATTAAATCCTAAAAATAAAAGTTCATTTGATTTTTTCCTTGCTTTGGAGGAGGATTGGAAATTTCCATAGCATATTAGATATATTTTTTGTTCCGGATCAGAAAAATCAACGGTAGCAAACGCTGGAAGTCCTCTCTCTCTTAGATTTTCAACTTCTTGTTTTGCAGACGTAAAATTGGGTATTCTTTTTAATAGAAGAGAATAGGGTTGCGATGCTCCAATGATGTTGGAAGAAGTGGAAGGTGATTCTTCCAGGTATACGGGACTGAATTCCTGATCCCTTGTTTTTGTCATTGTTATGTATTGTTTTGGTTGAGGTTCAGTTTTTATGGGCTGTGAAGGCAATTCTTCTTTAAATTCAGGTGGTGTAATTGTCGACTTCGAAATTGCTGCTGGGGGAATTATAAAGGCATCTGAACTGGGTTTGATACCATATTGACCAGCAATTTTTTTCAGCTCAGAAGGAACTGCTTTTGGAATATCATAAACGCTGGACTTTTCCTCTAACGGAATTTGGGATGTGTCTTTTTTAGTCATTATCTGTTGTATATCTTCTTGAGATGTGGTTTGACTTTCCACATAGGACGTCTTTTCGTGTTTGGAAGACATAAAAATATTAGATAATAAACAACCTCCGCCGAATAAAAGGGCGATGGCACCAAATAATGCTAGAACCCTTAGTTTGCGAATACGTTGATAGAAGCTTGCTACTATCCCTTCTTTTTTATATAGAAAAAATGACTTGAGGAAAGATATGACTTTATTTTTTTCTTCTTCTTGAGATTCTCCATATGAATAACGGTAATCATAACTGTATTTATAGTCAGCATAGTCAGCGCTTATATCAGCTTTCATTCCATTGATAACTACTCCTAATATATCTGATTTAAGTATTTCAATCTGATTCTTAGATCGCCTAAGTGTACCTCTTGATACCTTTCCTTGGTAATATGTAAGAATCACAGTATCTACTTTAGAGCCAAGGATAGTAGAATCAGTTGCTTGTATTATAGGAGCAGAATCGAGTATAATCAGGTCATATCTTTCTTTGATTTCATCTAATAAATCATCCATTAATTTGGATGCTATTATTTCGGATGGATTGCGTTCAATTCTTCCACAGGTGAGGATATTTAGATATTCAATTCCGGGGATCTTATCACTTCTGAATAGATCTAAAGCCATTGTTCCCAACATTAAGTCGGTCATATTTCTTATTACCGACTCCAAGTTTTGTTTGCGAAGAATGATATCTGTTAAACCTGGTTCGCGATCTATTCCAAAGAGTTTGGAAATCCTGGGCTTTCTAAGATCGGATTCAAGCAGAAGGGTATTGAGACCAATCTGTGCCATTGAAACGGCTAAATTAACTGCAATTGATGTCTTGCCTTCGCCAGCAACAGAAGAGGTAATCATTACGGTTTTATAACCTTTATCAAGTAATGCGAAGTGGGTGTTAGTTCGTAATGCTCGGAAACTTTCTGCCATCGTGGATTTTGGATCATAGTGAGACACAAGCCTGGCTTGCATCTGGAGAATTTCATCAGAGACCGGGGTTGTTATTTTTTCTTCAAGTTTTGATTTAATGTCCTCGGTACTTACAAAGGGTATTATTCCCAGAACAGTTGTATCAAGAGTTTTTTCGATATCATCTATTGTGGTGAATGTTGTATCTAAGGTTTCTGCAATAAAAGCAAGTACAATTCCCAGAATCAGGCCTATAATTGCTCCCACTGCAGTAGTTGGACCTATCATTGTGGGATTAATCGGGTGAGTAGGTAAAAATGCCGGACGTATAATAAATACTTCATGAACTTGTTCCGATTGTTTTATCAATGCTTCCTGGTGTCGGAGTTTTGATTCCTGGTAGAGTCTGGTGTTTATACCAAGTTCGCGTTCCAAATTATCTAAAGTTAATCCTTGAAGTGGTAAAGCCTTATATTCCTTATCGAATTTTTCCCACTTTTCCTGAGCCGCAATTTCAGCGTGGATGAATGTTTCGCGAAAAGCCTTAAGCTCAGCGATAAACCTCTTTTCTTTATTCCTAATTTGGATTTTTATATCTTTAATGATTGGGTGTTCTGGAGTATAGTATTGTGAGTAATTATTTAGTCTGCTTCGTAGTTGGTTCATTTGAGTTTGTATACCGTCAAGGACAGGATTTGGTTGATTTAATAGAAGTTTAAAAGAAGAAAAATAGATATAATCAGGATTTTGTTCAATTTCGAATAATATATTTTCAATTTGAGTAATATCTGATCGAATCTTTTCTAATTTAGTTTCAGCTTCTCCAAGTTTAGCAGTTAAACGAACGGCTGATCCACTTAATGTTACAAACTTGTGCTGTTCTCTATAGTTACGTACTTTTTTTTCAGATTCTCTAAGTGCTTTTTCTGCCTTCGTTAATTGTTCTTTAACAGTTTTAAGTGCTTTATTTGTTTGGGAATTTTTTTCTTTATAGTCCTCAATTGTATATACTTTAGCTAAAGCGTTTGCTAAATTACATGATTCTTTAGAGTCATAACTGGTTATCATTATGTTGATTATGTTAGTGTAGCCTTCTTGCTCAGTTTTTACTTTGGTTTTCAGCTCGGATACTATTTTGAAATATTTTTGATTAGTTCTGATTTCTTCAGAAGAAACACTGGAATCAATAAGCCCCAATACTTGAGCTGCTTTTTCTATCATAGGGTAACTTTTAATTATTTCAGCGCGGGTAGCTAACTCATCACCGCTCCCCCAACTTACACTTTGGACGTAAAGACCGGAAAGAGAAGAAGATTTTTCGATTTTTAAACTTGTAGTAGCTCGATAGAGAGGAACGGGCTTATTCATAATCGCAAAAAAGAAGCTAAAGGCTCCTAGCATAATCACCGTTACGATGACTATCACCTTTTTCTTCTTTACTATTCGCCAATAATCTCTGAGGTTTAATTCATATTGTGGCATTACTTATCCTGATTTTTGGATCTATCATTTAAATGTCATATAGATCATAATAATAGAAGTAATTAAGGTCATTGGAGTAGTTAAAGGTTGGATCTTATATACCAGACGGTATATAAATCCGCGATTTTTATTTTGGACTATTATACGATCTCCGTCTTCAAGATATATATTTTTTTTATCAACTCTATTAAAAAGATATTTTTCCATATTAAAAACTACAGTTTTGCCTTCTCTACGTGTAATGATGATCTTTTTTAAATCAGCGTCTGGGGTAAAGCCGCCGATTGTAGCTAAAAATTCTGCTAATCTTATATTTCCTTCAATTGGATATATCCCCCCTCTTTTCACCTCTCCAAATGCGAAAACACTTCTGGAACTTAATTTAATTACATCGATTGTTATAAAAGGTTCCCTAAAATATCTTTTTGCCATTTTTATAAGTATATCCTGAGATTTTACAACTGTTACACCTCCAAGATGAACTAGTCCGAAAAGCCTGTGGAAAATATTTCCTTCTCGATCGATTATGTAGGTTTCTGGTTGTGCCGGCTTGGTTTCCATTAGTGAAAGTTCATTTATTGTTATTTCAATGACGTTTCCGTATTGAAGTATGTAATTTTCTGATAATTTACTGTATTTTTCAAGGGTAGAAATACGAGGAACAATAACTTTATCTCCATCCTCAAGAATGATATTATTTGCGGGATCATTCGTATAAAGATATCGTTCCATATTAAAAGTTGTTGTTAAACCATTCCGTTTAGATATAGCAATTTTGGAAATATCAGCATCGGGTGTTGTACCACCATTTTGTATTATTAATTCAGCCACGGTTGTATTTGATTTAATGGATATTATCCCAATACGGGGGACTTCACCATATAAAAGTACTTTATTTAGAGTTTTTTCTATAATACTGATAGCTGCAGTGGGTTTATTGAAATATTTTGATAACTTTTTAGTTAACAGGTCTTCAGATTCGCTGATTGACAATCCTTCCAGATTTATGACCCCAAGTAACTCATGGAAAATTGTCCCATCTGGTCGTATGGTGAATAAATCAGTTCTTTCAACTGGAATTCCTTGTCGCCCCACATCCATATATGTAATATTAATTTTATCACCGGGACCGAGAAGAACGTTTTCATAGGAAAGTTTTGAATCATCACTTGTTTGAACATCCTGGGAATTTGCCTGAGTTAGAAACAGAAAAATACAGATAATGTTAAAATATTTTATTAATTTGTATTTGGAAATGTTTTTAAAAGAATAAACGTCCATTTTTTCTCAGTCCCGTTTTACGAAATTTAATGATTAAATACTATTTTTGATACCTATACTTTATAGGATGATATTTATGTTCTTTCTTTATATCGTGAAACAACCTTTGAGAGTACACTGGTAGATAGGTAGTTTAAATCTATCGGTTTACAAATATAGTCTGCTGCTCCATTTTTTAAGGCTTCTAATGCAATTTCTTTATCTGAGAGACCGGTTATCATAATGACTTCTGTATTGGGATGTTCCTGTTTTATTTCTTTAAGAAAGATTACACCATCCCCGTCCGGAAGTTTTATATCTAAAAGTATAATACCAGGTTTGAATTCACTTATTTTTTCCGAGGCTTCCTTTAGGGTGTACGCTTTTCCAGTGTTATACCCCTTTTGAATTAGAAAATCTTCAAGAAGCTCAACAATATCTTGTTCATCATCAACAATTAATATTTTTTCCATAGGTATTTATCTTTTTTCCTTCAATTTAAGTATTAATCAATATTTTGTCAATTATTTATATCTTTTTTTACTAATATCTAAAAAGTTCAGTGCAACCTTTAGAACAAATTGAGAAGTTCTTATTCTTCTTTATGTAACTACGATATTTTCTGTATTTTGAGTTGTTCCATATAGCTGTAAACTTTTCCTTTCTAATGTTTCCAAGAGAATAGTTCATTGTGTGATACGGTCTTACTGAGCCATCTGGGAAAATGTAAGCAGTCATCCATAGACTTAAACATCTGTTTTTGTAGGAAGTTGCTTTAAATGGAAATTGGGAATACCACTGTTTCATTTCGCAGTCTCCCAGGTTTGGATAGAAAGTAACATCAGTTTTATATTTATTCTTATTAATCTGGTGTATTTTTTTTATTAGGTAGTCAATGTCTATTTCTGGTAATTTTTCTACAATAAATCCCAACCAGTCACTTGGAGTTTGAACAAATTGTTCTTTAAATGTATTTATAAAATTGCCAACTGTGTCTTTATTTAAAAAAAGTAGATGGTGAAATGTCAGTCCATCTGTATTAATATCTTCAGCGATTGAAATAATTTTGTCAATATATTTATAACTGATTTCACTTAAAGTGCTATTAATATTGATCAGAGGTTTGTTTGTGTTATTTTTATATTTTAGGTCACTGAGAATATGAAATCCTTCAATTGACTTTTTAAATGTTCCGGGAACTCTTCTGATTTTGTCATGAATTTCTTCGGGACCGTCTAAGGAAAAGATGATTTCATCCAATCCAATATCAACCATTTCTTGTGCCCATCGACTTATTAGTACACTGTTACTGATGATGTTACATCTTAACCCGGCAGATTTGATACTTTCCACAACTTTTATCCAGTTGGGGTAGAGCATCGGTTCTCCACCGAAAAGAGTGATATTTGGTTTGAAGTGTTTAACATCATTAATTAGGGTTTCTATTTCTTTGAGAGAAAGCCTTATTTTAAGAATATCTTTGCCGTAATTTTTAAAAACACCTTCTTCTCCCCATTGTCCACACATATAACATCTCAAATTACAAGAATATGTTAGAAATAGTGAAATTGTCTCTGGCCAGTAACTTTTTCCGTTACTAAAATGATATGATAGAGTTGATCTAAGCCGATGATTTAAATTGCTTAGAGCATAGGATGGTTGGGAAATTGATTTGCGAACAGCTCTTGCGATATTTTTTCTTGGTATCATTTATTAAGTTGTATACGGTAAGCTAAACTATGATTTTAAATTTAAAAGGCGATGCTTCATCACCAAGGATGATAATATTATCTCCTTTTATTAAATTAGATTTGAAGTTTGATATTTTACCACCAATGGGTTTATCATTCACAATTGTACCTATTCTACTACCACGGTCTAAAACATAAAAATTGTTCTTAATGTGATTTATTGATAAGTGGTTTCTTGATACATTGAAAGGAACTTCATCAGATAAAAAAAGATCATTATCAATAAAAATATCGTTATGACTATGGGTACTCTCTCGACCAATTTTAAAAGGGAATTTTTTTATAGTAAGTACTTTATTTTTTAAAACAGAACGGCTTTTTTCCGTTAAACCTTCGATATTAACAGAAGCTACGAAAGTGTCATAACTAGCTTTAGCTGATTCTTCGAGTTGGTTTTCTAAACTAACTACTATCTCATTTGCCTGACGTAAACGTTCAAAAAGGGTTTTAAGGATTGGGATTACAAATTTAGCTTTATCTTCTAAAAGTGATAGAAAATCATCGCGCACAATTTCATCAACTATTACGCTGGTTTTTGCAATTACCGAAGCTGAGCGAGGTCTATCATCTATTAATCCTAATTCTCCGAAAATTTCTTCGGCTTCAAGAGTTGCTAAAACTATATCACGGTTTTTTGCCTTTTTAGTTACATCAACGGATCCCGATTTTAAAATATATGCTGAACTTCCGAAAGAATTTTCCTTTATTATAACTTCACCGGGATTGAATCTCAACTCTCTCATTTTTACCTCAACAGTTTACTAAGTTAAATATACAAAAATTATTTGTTAAATAGGTGTTTCTTATTCAGTATATGTGTGACAGAAATCAATTTAGTATATCACTAATTTTACTAATTGAATAAATATGTTTTAAAAGATTCAAGTATTTTAATAGTTTCGTTTAGATTGGTTGATTTAACGAGTTTTGTACGAATTTCCGATGCATTTGGTAACTCTCGAAAATACCATCTATAATACTTTTTCATTAGTTTGTTTACTGTAACGTCTTCTCTCATTTTAGATTCGAGAGAGATATGATGGAGGCAAAAGTTAATTTTGCTAATGGGAGATATAGTTGGTATTAGTTTGCCGCCTTTTAGATAATCTATTGTGTTTCGGAAAATCAATGGGTTACCCAAAGCTCCACGCCCGATCATAACCGCATCACATCCGGTTTCTTTAAACATTTTGCCGGCATCTTCAGGAGTTTTAATGTCCCCATTACCGATAACAGGTATTTTCACTTTGGATTTAACATCTGCTATAATATTCCAGTTTGCGGGTTGATTATATCGTGATGATGCTGTTCTTGGGTGTATAGTTAAAGCTGCGACTCCTTCGGCTTCTAAAATTTTTGCTGCTTTAGTCGCTAGTATTTCGCTATTGTTCCAACCGCTACGTATTTTTGCTGTTACAGGAGTATTAACTGATTTTATTACATTTCTCGCTATTTCAGCCATTAGGGGCAAATTTCTTAGTAAGGATGAACCAGCACCTTTTTTTGTAACTTTTTTTACCGGGCAACCGAAATTTAAATCGATTATATCCGGTTTATAATTTTCTTCAATATATTTAGCTGCTTCAGCCATTGATTTGGGGTTATGTCCGAAAATCTGTATTCCAATTGGACGCTCTATATCATCAAATGTGAGATAGTTTTGAGTTTTTTCTGATCCTCTAATAATGCCTTCAGAACTAACAAATTCGGTATAGACAACACCAGCACCTTGCTCCTTGCAGAGAATTCTAAAAGCATGATCAGTATAACCAGCCATTGGAGCAAGGAAAACTGGAAATTCTATTTTAACATTACCGATGTTCATGATGAAATTTAGCTATTATTGATTTGTTAAACAATTTTTAGTTTAATTTTAATATGAAAATCAAAAGCATAAAATATGAATTTTTTTAAATGTATCTTTAATTTTAAAATTTCAGTTACAAAATATTTGACATTGAGAAGAAATATGTTCAAATTCCACCGATTTTTTTAGGAGAAGGTCAAGATGTCAAAAGTTTGTGAAATTTGTGGTAAAAAGCCGTTATTTGGTAACAATGTAAGTCATGCTCATAATAAAACAAGACGTAGATGGAATCCTAATCTACAGAAAATACGGATTAACGATAACGGGACGATTCGTACTGTAAAAATTTGCACATCCTGCCTTAAAAAAGGCAATGTCCAAAAAGCTGTTTAAGATTTATACCCAAATATTGGGATATTTGAGCTCCTAAATTAGGAGCTCTTTTTTTACGTAAATCTGAAAGTAATTCATTTTTACCGGTCATATTTTTCTATTTGTTCATTTTTTTACGTATGTATGCAGGAATATCGGAACCGCTTTGTGAGTAGTCTTCCTCTATATTTTCTTCGTATGCGAATTTCAAGGGAGGTTTTATATTATTTTTATCTTCGGAAATATTTTCTGGGAAGTAATCTAACGCTATTTTTTGTGCTTCAAATTCTTCTTGATTAGTCGGAATTTTCATACTGTTTATTTTTTCATTTCTTGAATTTGGCTTACTGCCAAAGCCAGTAGCAATTACTGTAATCATTATTTCATCGGTTAAGTTTTCATCGATTACTGCTCCAAAGATTATATCTGCTTCTTTTCCAGCTTCCTCTGTAATAATTTGGCAGGCTTCATCTACTTCAAAGAGGTTCATATCTTCACCACCGGTAATATTTATTAATAGACCGTTGGCTCCTTTGATACTCATATCATCTAAAAGGGGACTTGATATTGCTTGCTGAGCTGCTAAGACAGCTCTCTCTTCCCCAGATGCCAGTCCAGTCCCCATTATTGCTTCGCCCATATCCTTCATTATGGTTTTAATATCAGCAAAGTCTAAATTGATGATGCCGTGGTGATTAATTAGGTCTGAAATTCCTTTTGTTGCTTGATAAAGAACACTATCAGCGATTTTGAAGGCTTCTCTAATTTTTGTTTTTCTATCTACAATACCTAATAAACGTTGATTAGGAATTACAATAAGAGTATCAACATTTTCTTTTAGTTCCCGAATTCCCTGCTCAGCACGCTTCATACGTTTAGGACCTTCGAAATAGAACGGCTTGGTTACGATTCCTACAGTTAAACTGCCTTGTTCTCTTGCGATTTTAGCAATTAACGGGGAAGCACCGGTCCCCGTACCTCCGCCCATTCCTGCTGTAATAAAAACCATATCAGAGTAATTAATTGCATTGAAAGTTGATTGTGAGTCTGCTTCCATTGCTTTGCGTCCGATTTCAGTAATTGCTCCGGCACCTAGCCCTCGAGTCAACTCTTTACCTATTTGAATCTTTGTTGGTGCTTTGTTATTATCGAGGTCCTGAGCATCTGTATTTATTGCGATAAAGTCTACTCCTGAAAGGCTGGATTCAATCATTCTATTAATAGCATTTCCACCTCCACCGCCAACGCCAATAACTTTAAGTTTTGCACTTTGGTTAGCAAGATCATCAAATTCGAATAACATATTAACCTCCCCAATATTAAAGATTACATAACATTTTCACTTAAATTTTTTATCCATGTCCGTAATTTTGGTAATGGACCTTTTAATGTTTGTTGATATGTTGATATCGATTTTCTTTCTTCGATAGCAAATTTTAAAAGTCCAACTGAAGTTGCAAAAGATGGATTATTTATCTCCTCAGTTGCTCCTTGGAATCCCTTTGGATAACCAATTCTTGCTGATGAGTTAAATATATTTTCAGCAAGTTGTTCACTTCCTTTGAGAAGGGCACCTCCACCAGTAAGGACTATAGCAAGTGTATTTTTCAGGGAAATATCAGCTTTCCTTGCTTCTAAATATGCTTCTCTAAAAATTTCCTCCATTCGAGGTTCAATGTATTCTGTAAGTGTATCTATGGAGATTTCTCTTGGTGGACGACCTCCTAATCCGTCTATCTTAAAATTTGCCCCTTTATCGGATAATGAGGTTATAGCACAGCCGTGTTCCCGTTTTATAGATTCCGCTTTTACTAAAGGAATACGCAGTAAGTAAGCGATATCATTGGTAACGCTAAAACCCCCAAGATTTACTACTCCAGTATAGTGAACTCCTCCATCGTAATACACAATAATGTCAATCGTACCACTACCTATGTCTATAAGAATTGTTCCTAATTCTTTTTCATCTTCTTCAAGAACACTATATGATGCTGCAAGTGATTGTAAAACAAATCTTTCCACCTCTAATTCAGCATTTTTAATACAACGAGAGAGATTTGATGTAACTATAGTGCTATAGGTTGTAAGATGAACTTTTGCTTCAAGACGGCGGCCTGAGAGGTTTATCGGGCTTTTTATTCCTGTTTGTTCATCAATGATGAATTCTTGAGGTATTACGTGAAGTATTTGTCTATCAACGGGTAGGGGAACGGATTTTGTGTGCTCAATGACTCTTTCTATATCTTCTTGTTCGATTTCACGGGGTTCACCTAATCCGGTTCTTGAGCCTCGAGAAATTGCTATAGCCCCCCTTGTATTCATACTTCGAATATGATCACCGGTTATACTTACGTAGCAGTGAGATATTGTATAGCCAGACATCTTTTCAGCGTCTGATACAGCTTGAATGATAGATTTGGTTGTCTCTTCTATATTGACAACTGAACCTTTTTTAATACCTTTAGATGGTGCAACTCCGAACCCTTTGATAATAGGTTCTTGGGTCTCTTCATCCATTTCTGCAATAAGAGAGCAGATTTTAGAAGTCCCTATATCCAGTGCTGCAAGTGTATTAACCTTTAGCTTCATCCTGATCCTTAAAGGCTTCTTTCCTTTGCTATGATTTGTTTTTTCCAGCGAAGGTCAATATATTGGTAATCATTTAGAAACCGTTTATTATAAAGCAAGCATTGAAATTGCGCTAAAATGTTTATTTGCTTAGAGAGATTTTCTTTTCCTAAGTATATTGGTGTTCCGCCATCTATAGTGTATAAAGTAAAGTTGCTATTTTTTTGATAATGAATCTCAGAGATCTCAGAATAGAGCTCTGGGGAGAAATGCATTGTTTCATTGATTATATTTACTACATTTAACAATTCCTCGTTAGGAACTAAATAACCTAGTTTGTAAATAAGTGAGTCACTGTCAAATCCGGAAATTACAGGGAGATTAGTTTCTAAATACTTTTTTGGTAGAGGGAGTGCAATTCCTTCTCCATCAATTAAGGCTAAATTATCGTGATTTATGTAGCAAATTGGTAAACGTTCCTTTATTAAAATTTCCAGATAATTAGGGAATTGTTTACTTACAATTGCGGCTTTAATATATGGTGATTCTTCAAGTTTAGTCTGAATAGAAGATAGATCCAGGTCAAGAATATTTGTTTCAGAAGAAATTCCAACAATTTTGATTACCTCTTGTGGTGTAAGAATGTAACATCCTTTTAGTTCGATTGAATCGATGTTAAATAATTCTTTGTACTCACACCAATTAATAGAACCGTAGATAATAGAAAAAATTAGGGATGTTGATAAAAATAATAAGAATATAGCTTTCATTATTCTTATGATTGAATTCTTATTATCTTTAGCAGATTCTTTTTTTATCCACGAATTACACGAATGTACATGAATTGTTTTTTTATAGTTTTTTAAATTTTTGTTCGTGTTAATTCGTGTCATTTGTGGACTTGTCTCATTTCTTAGAATTGTTTCTGATATTTTGTTTAATTTTTCTTTTTTATTTATCATATCTCTGCGCTCTCTGCGGTGAATAATTTTTTACTAACATTTCTTTTATTTTTTTGTGTACTTTCCAAATATCTCCTGCACCTAAAGTAAATATCATATCACCCGGTTTTGTATGTTTTTTTATTAAAGTTGGAAGTGTATCTCTATCTCCATAGTAAACTTCTCTGTGACCCAATTTTCTAGCAGCATTAGCAATTAATTTTCCTGAAATGCCTTTAATAGGTTTTTCCCGAGCAGGGAAGACGTCTAAAACGATAATAACGTCTGCCTCTTGAAGAGCTTCTCCAAATTCATTATAAAAGTCACGTGTCCTGGTAAAGAGATGTGGCTGAAAAATTGCAATTATTCTTCTGTTCCATCCATCTTTAGCAGCTCTAAGAGTAGCTTTAATTTCAGTAGGATGATGAGCGTAATCATCCACAAGCATATAATTATCGGTTTCACTGATAATTTCAAATCTTCGTTTAACTCCTCTAAATTTGCTGAGACTTGATGTAATAGTTTTAAAAGGTATATCGAACTCAAGCCCAAGTGTGATAGCTGCTAACGCATTTTTTATATTGTGAATACCTGGTACAGATAGATGTACTTGGCCAATATCTTTACCGTGAGATTTAACCTTGAAGTAACTATTATAGCCTTGTAGATTAATATCTTCGGCGTATATATCGGCATCAGGAGAAATGCCGTATGTATTCACCCTCTTGTCCAATTCAGGAAGGATTTTCCGAATACCGGGCTCATCGATACAGGCTGTAATTGTTCCATAAAATGGGATTGAGTTTGCGAACTGAATGAAAGTGTTCTCAATATCTTCAAGAGATGAATAGCAGTCAAGATGCTCTGCTTCAACTGTTGTGATAATTGTTTGTGTTGGAGAAAGTTCTAGAAATGATCGATCGAATTCATCAGCTTCAACAATGATTATATCACCATTACCGGGAATAACTGTACTTTTTATGCTTTTGTCTATTCCTCCTGCGATTATGACTGGATCCCTTTTGTCCTCACTGAAAATATACCCAACCATTAAGGTAGTTGTGGTTTTACCATGTGTTCCACCAACAGCTATGCTGATTGGCTTTAATTTAATCATTTCACCAAGCATTTCTGCACGACGTATAATGGGAATCTTTTTTTTCGAAGCAGCGATAATCTCTGGGTTATCTGATTTAATAGCTGATGAATAAATTAATGCATCACAATCAACTACATTTTTCTTGCTATGACCAATGGTTATCTTAGCACCGAGTTTTGTTAATCGATCAGTATTTGCTGATACCTGTATATCAGAACCTGATATCTGAAAATCCCAGTCAATTAAAAGCTCAGCGATACCACACATACCAATACCGCCAATTCCAACCAGATGTATTTTTTTAATTTTCCCAAGCATATTTTTGTAAAAATTCCATTATATCGTTAATAATTAATTTGGCTGAGTCAGGCTTAGCCAGAGCAGTTACTTTTTCGGACATTTCCAGTAGCTGTTTATTATTATTTATCAGTGATGTTAGAGTTTTTTCAAGTAAATTTGATTGAAGGTCTTTCTGAAGTATTACTACAGCAGCACCTTTTTTTTCCAAAATACGAGCATTTACTTCTTGATGATTGCCAGCAGCGGTAGGAAGTGGAATAAGAATAGAAGGTTTTTTATAAAGGCTTAATTCAGCGAGAGTCAAAGCACCGGAACGACTGATAACGATATCAGCTGCCGAATAAGCAATGCCCATTTCGTGGATGAAAGGTATTATATGAGTCAGTGGATTATCTCCAAATAAAGTTTTGATATTTTTGTAATCTCTTTGACCTGTTTGCCAGATGAACTGACAATCTCTTATTTTAAGAAAAGACTCAAGGTGTTCAATCCAGTAATTGTTAATTGCATGCGAACCCTGACTCCCACCAAAAATGAATACAGTCGTTAAATCTGGATTGAGGTCGAAGAATCGAAGTGCTTGATTTTTAGCTGTTGTCTTGAGTGAAGGGCGAATAGGAATGCCGTAACAAATTGTGTTATCTATGTAATCTTTAGTATCTTCAAAAGAAACATATATTTTTTCAGCGTGTTTTGCCAATAAGCGGGTGGTTACACCAGGAGAAACATTTTGCTCATGAATAAAAAATGGGATTTTCATTAGCGATGATATATAAAGAGGAGGACCAGAGGCATAGCCACCGGTTCCTATTGCAATTTGCGGCTTAAAGGTTTTTAATATTATCAATGACTGGAAAAAACTTACAATTAGTTTTAAAGGAAATAGCAAATTTGTTATAATATCATGAAAAGTTAAGCCCCTTTGATAACCTCTGATCCAGGTTGTACGGAAAAGATAATCTGAATTTGCTAAGATTTTAGATTCTAAACCTCGTTTAGTACCTATAAAAAGTATTTCGATTGATCCCATATTTTTAAATCTTGATTTCAATTCTTCAATAAGGGCTATTGCAGGGAATAGGTGTCCCCCTGTTCCACCACCGGTAAAAAGTACTTTTAGTGAAGATTCCTTATGCATTTTCTATGACCAGTAAAAAGGTTGTTCTTTTAATTGAGATTGCTTTGAAATGTTTAAGATAATACCTGCGCATGCCAGATTATATATCATGGATGAGCCTCCATAGCTGAAAAAGGGGAGGGGAAGACCGGTAACTGGAAAAATTCCACATACTACCCCAATATTAATAATAACATATAGAAACATACTTGTAGATAATCCGATCCCCAGTAAGTTTCCAAAAATATCCGGTGCTTTAAGAGAAATCTGAATTCCTCTAAGGAAGATCAAGAGGAAAAGAATTAAAAGTATAGTAATACCTATAAAGCCTAATTCTTCTCCGGCAACTGAAAAAACAAAATCAGTATGTGGGTCGGGTAAGAAAAGATTTTTTTCTACACTGTCTGCAAGACCACGTCCCCAGAACCCACCATTTCCCAATGTTATTAACGATTGATTGATTTGATAGCTGGTTCCCTGAATGTCTTTGTCTGGATTAAAAAGAGTTAAAATTCGGTTTGTTTTGTATGGAGAACGAATAATCGCTATAACAGATGTTATGGCAAGTAAACCAAATAAGTAAGAGAGATGAAGTAATTTTGTTCCACCAATTGTTAATAAAGTTATTCCTAAAAACGCAATTACAGTACCTGTGCTGAAATCCGGTTCAATAATAACAAGTAATACAGTAGTAAGTATTACTAATGCAGGAGGAAGAAATCCACCTTTGAGATCATGTAGATCCTTTTGATGCCGGTCGATGAATGATGAGAGATAGATAATAATAGCCAATTTGGCGAATTCTGATGGTTGTGCATTAAAAGGTCCAATGGAAAGCCAACGAGCAGTTGAATGAGTATTAGTGATTTTATTATGAATCAGAGAAGTAATTAAAAGGATTATTCCTAATAATGCTATCCAGAAAGCGACTGACTTTAACCGCTGGTAGTTTATCATTAGGAAAAATGCTCCAATAATTAATCCTGCGATAATTCTTATCAAATGACCACGTATATAAAAACCTGGATCATTGAACTTGGCTACTGCAAGGGCGGAACTCGCACTGTACTGAATTACGAAACCTAAGCCAACTAAAAGTATTGTTATAATCAAGTAAGGTTGGTCCATAGCTCTGTAGTGATTATTAGTCATTCAATTTTTCCTTGAGCCAAAGATAAAACTGTCTCTTTAAACACCTTCCCTCGATGCTCAAAATTGTCGAACATATCAAAGCTGGCACAGGCTGGTGAAAGGAGGACTATTTCACCTGGATTGGAAAGTTTGTTCGCCATTAGTGTAGCCTCTTCAAGTGAAGAAGCGTCATGTAGTAGGATGATTCCATCAAGAACTTTGCGAATCTTTGGAGCTGATAAACCTATTAGTATCGCTTCCTTAACATGACCTTTAATAGCAGGGATCAATAGGGAGAAATCCAAGTCTTTATCCTTGCCTCCAAGAATTATAATTACTGGTTTTTGGAAACTTTTTAAGGCGTATATAACGGAATCTACATTAGTGGCTTTAGAGTCATTGTAATAATCTACATCGTTAATAGAAGTAATATATTCGAGACGATGTTCAATTCCTTTAAAATGTTTTAGGACATTTCTAAGATGGTTGACGGATATTTTGAATTTTATTGCAACAGTAAATGCAGCCAGTATATTGTAAAGATTATGTTCGCCGAGTATTAAAAGTTCAGAACGGTCTATTAATTTTTGTCCATTGTGAAGGTAAATTGAATTGGTATCAACATTGACAATGTTTTTAGAATCAGAGTAAATACCGAATGGAATATTTTGGCATTTATCAGGTACGTTTTGTTTAATCAGTGTATCATCATTGTTATAGATAAAAAAATCAACTTTTTTCTGATTTTTTGTTATTTCCATTTTCGCAGTAAAATATGATGGAACGTCATCATATCTATCCATATGATCTCTGGAAATATTCAGTATAATAGATGCTTTGGGACGGAAATGGACAATTCGCTCCAGCTGGAAACTACTGACTTCTAAAATATATATTTTATTCTTAATAGATGATTCTTCCGTTTCAAATATCAACTTGCTGAAAGGTATTCCTATGTTGCCGCCGCAATATGGTTCATATTGAGTGTTTTTAAACATTTCAAATATTATAGTAGTGGTAGTGGTTTTTCCATTGGAACCGGTTATGGCAATTATTTCAGAGGGCTGAGAGAACCAATACGCCATTTCCAGTTCGCTTACTATCGGAATGCCTGCGGATTCAAGTTTATTTACGACAGGTGTGGTATTTGGAATACCTGGACTTATAATAACAAGGTTTGCGTTATATACTTTAGAAGAGTGACCTCCTAATTCTAATTCTATTCCGTATGCTTCTAATTTTGATAATGTTTGTTTTGATAAAGCAACGTTTGCAGCATCAGATAACAAAACTTTTGCTCTCTTCCTTGCCAGAAGGAGGGAAGCGCTAACTCCACTGCAACCTGCACCGAGAACGGTTACCCGTCTATTTTCAAGGTTTTTTGGAATATTATTCAGATTGATCATAATATTTTAAAACTGCTTATGCCCAATAATGTTAATAAAACTCCAATTATCCAGAAACGAATTACAACCTTACTTTCATCCCAACCCTTAATTTCAAAGTGGTGGTGTAAAGGAGCCATTAGAAAAACTCTTTTTCCGGTACCGGTTCGTTTTTTTGTCCACTTGAAATATCCAATTTGTATTAATACTGAGAGTGCTTCTGCAACAAAAACTCCTCCGAGAAGGAAAAAAAGAACTTCCTTTTTCATTAAGATGGCTAACATTCCAAGTGCACCACCTATTGCCAAAGAACCCGTATCACCCATAAAAACTTGCGCAGGTTTACTGTTGAACCATAGGAAACCTAGCATTGCTCCTGCAAAAGAAAGGCAGTAGACAGTGAGTTCACCGGTACCTGAAAGGTATATAGTATTTAGATAATCGCTAAAATCAACACGACCTGAGATGTAGCTAATTACAGCAAAAGCCAATGCTATAATTCCCGTAAGCCCGGCAGCAAGTCCATCGAGACCATCAGTTAAATTCACAGCATTGGATGTACCTGTAATAACCAGAATGATAAAAGGAATGTAAAACCATCCCAGATTTATTTCAGTATTTTTTAAAAATGGTATAGAGGTTGAGGAGTGAAGACTGGCAAATTCAGGTGAAAAGAAAATATATGATCCTATTATTAACCCTAATGAAATTTGACCAATCAGTTTATATCTTGCTATTAGTCCCTTTTTGTATTTTTTTACAACCTTTAAGTAGTCATCGAGAAAACCAATTCCACCCATCCAAATAGTAGTGACTAACATTATATTTATATAAGTGTTAGTTAAATCAGCCCAGAGAAGTACCGGTATCAGAACAGAAAAAAGGATAATAATTCCCCCCATTGTGGGAGTTCCTTTTTTAGATAAATGCGTTTTAGGACCATTTTTACGGATTATTTCACCTATCTGATGTTTTTTTAGGGTTCTAATAATCCATGGCCCAATAATGAAACTAATGATAAGAGCTGTAATAGCTGCCATTGCAGACCTAAAAGTGATATATTGGAAAAGATTAAAACCAGTAAAAGTATTTCTTAATGGATATATAATGTGGTAGAACAAAGCGCAACTCCTTTGCAATTGAAAATTGAAAATATTAAAATGAAGAGTGCAAATTTTAAAAGTGATTTCCCAAGCGATTTGCAGTATTTAATTTCCAGTTTCACTTGTGGCTTTTCTATATTGTAGTTTGAGATACTAAACCGTTTTTTATCAATTTCTCTAGGGTAGTAATACATCAGTTCCTAATTCCTTTAATTATTTCTTCCATATGAGTTCCTCGAGAACCCTTAACTAAAAGAGTGTCAGAACTATTTACTTCATACTTAAGAGCATTTATGAGCTCGGTTTTGTCGGTGAAGTGAAAAGCATGTTTCATTCCTTTATATTTTGCTTCTTTTATAGATACTATTGATAGTGGACCAAATGCATAAAAGATATCAATTCCTAATTCAACCGCAGATTTTCCTACTTTTGCATGTACCTCCTCTGCGGATTTTCCTAATTCGAGCATATCTCCAAAAACAAAAATACGCCTACCTTGAACTTTCATTAAAGATAATGTATTCAATGCAGTAATAGTTGAATCAGGGTTAGCATTATATGTGTCATCTATGATTTTGCATGTACCTATGTTAGAAATGACAAAGCGTTGTTTTACTGCGGTAAAGTTTTCAAGAGTTTCCTTAATTATAAAATCGGGGATTCTATAATGTAGTCCTACTGATATAGCTGCTAAAGCATTAAGAGCGGTTACTTCTCCGGGGATTTTAAGCTGAATTTTAAGCTTATTATTAATCTCTAATAGAGGATAACATTCGTCAGTATAAGATATAATTTTCCCATAAACATCTGCTTTAGTTGAATTAAAACCGTAACTTACTTTATTATCAGGAATTGTCATTTCCCTGATAAATGGATCATCCATATTTACAAATGAGATCCCGTTTCGTGGAATAGACAGAAAAAGTTCCTCTTTTGCTTTAGATACACCATCAAGGGTATCAAAGAACTCAATATGTCCATATCCGATGTTAGTTATGAGACCAGCAGATGGTTCTGCTAATTCACATAGAAATTTAATCTCTCCAAAGTGGTTAGTGCCCATCTCAATGAGACTGAAATTGTGATTTTTATTGAGTTTCAAAAGTGTAAGCGGTAAGCCAAGCTGATTGTTTAAATTTCCAGTTGTTGAATGAAGGTTGAACTTTGTTTTGAGAATTGCTTCTATCATTGCACGGGTTGTAGTTTTTCCATTTGTTCCAGTGATGGCAAGGATGGGGAGGTCAAATTGATTACGCCATTCAGCAGCCATCAGCTGAAGTGTTTTCTCGGGTGATTTAACTATCCAAAACGGGTTTGAATTTATATTATTTTCTTTAGCCCATTTTTCAGAAACTAAACAAAGAGCTGCGCCTTTGTTTAGAGCGTCTTTGACAAATAGATGACCATCAACATTATCACCCTTTAGAGCAACAAAAAGGGTGCCTTTTTCTACTTTTCTGCTGTCTATGCAAATACCTGCTAAATGTGTGTCAAAATTGACAAGTGTTCCAGACTTAAGATTTCTTATGAAATTGGCATCAATCAAATTTGCCATTTAAATATCCTTGACAATTAGAACTTCATTAAACGGGTAGCGTTTTCCATTTATTTCCTGGTATGTCTCATGTCCTTTTCCTAGAAGAACTATTATATCATTTATTGAAGCATTTTTTAATGTCCACATTATTGCCTTTTTTCGACCGTTAATGATCTTGTATGACATGCTTTTAGAAAAGCCTTTTACTGTTTCTTTAATGATGTGTTGTGGATCTTCAAATCTAGGATTATCATCTGTAACAACCGCAAAATCAGCAAATGATTCAACAGCTTTTGCCATCATTGGTCGTTTTTTTCTATCGCGGTTGCCGCCGCATCCGAACAGTGCGATTAATTTTCCATCTTGTGGAATGATCTCTTTAAGTGTTTTTAGAACGTTTTTTATTGCATCCGGAGTGTGAGCATAGTCAACAAAGATACATGGGTAACCGGATTTGGATACTTCCTGAAGCCGACCCGGGATGGATTCTATTTTTGAAAGTGCTTGTGATATCGTTTCAGGTTTTATTCCAAGATTGATAGCTACTGCTACTGCTGCCAGAATGTTTTTTAAATTAAATTCTCCAGAAAGAGGACAGTCTACGCTGATTTTACCCTCAGGTGATAGGATAATTCCCTTTATACCATTTAAATACGAGATTTTAGAAATCCAGGTAAAATCAGCATTTTGACTTATGGAAAAAGTTGAGACAGGTGCCGTTGCAACATTAATAAATTTTTCTGAGAAAGGATCGTCAATATTACATATTAAGAACCCTTTAATTATAACTTTTCTGAAGAGTTCAGTTTTTGCTTCTGCGTAACTTTCCATTGTTAAGTGGAAATCGAGATGATCTTGAGAGAGATTTGTAAAAGCACCTCCAATGAATGTAATATCCTCGACACGTCTGAGGGCTAAGGCATGTGAGGATACTTCCATAATTACAGTTGAAATCGAATTTTTAGTCATTTTATATAATATTTTCTGAAGCGTAACGCTTTCTGGTGTTGTTAAATTTCCAGAGAAGTGTTCATCTCCTATACTATATCCGAGAGTTCCAATAGTACCTCGTTGGACGTTTGCAGTTTTTAGTATGTGATTTAAAAGATAGACAACTGTGGTTTTTCCATTGGTTCCTGTTATGCCGACTACTGTCATTTTTTTAGATGGATTATCATAATAGTTGGCAGCAGCATGAGAGAGCGCACTTCTTGTATTAGTTACTTTTATTTGAGGAGATGTTATGTCTGGAAAGATATTTTCTACTACGATGGCAGAAGCACCATTTTTTACTGCCTGCGGTATATACTTATGACCGTCTTCTTTCTGTCCTCGAATTGCAAAGAAGAGAGAACCGGGCTCGACATTTTTAGAATTAAATGAAAGTGAAGAGATGCTCTCTGGTAAATTACCCTGTAATTGAAAAGTGATACCTTTTAACACTTGCTGTGTGGATTTAATCAACTGACAACCTCGGAGGTTTGAGTATAAGGTGACATTGAGTATTTGATGTGACCAGAGAACCTCTACTCGGAGTTTGGGAGACAACTAATCCTGAACCTTTAATATCTATACTCATTCCCATACGTTGTAAAATACCAATTGCTTCGCTAGAGGTTTTACCATGAAGATTAGGCATCCTGGAGGTATATTGTAGTGACGATAGAAGGGGTTTAGGAACTTTAGCTCTTTTTGTTCTTATTGAATTGATTCTTGTGTTATTTATTTCATCAATTTGAGCATATTTTGTAATTGGTCTTTGAAAATTATCTTCGTTGAGAAAAATTTCATCTGACTGATTAACTATTCTTGTAAATACTTCTTTAACAACTGGAGCAGAAACTGCACCGCCTGTGTGTGTTTTTCCTTTTGGATTATCAATAACGATGACACATAATAGTTTTGGGTTATTAACGGGGAAGAAACCGACGAAAGTTGCAACATAATCGGTCTGACTGTATCCATTTTTTGTTACTTTTTGAGCCGTTCCCGTTTTACCAGCTATTGTCATTCCGTGAACGTCTGCTCTTGTTCCAGTCCCGCTCTGTACTGTTAAACGAAGTAATTCTCGCATTGTTGTCATTGTTTCAACAGAGGCTACTCGTCTAATGTACTGTGGTTTTCCTTTGTATAGAACAATACCGTCTTTTGTTTGTATAGATTTTACAATTTGGGGCTTAAGTAAAAATCCACCATTGGCTATTGCTGAATAGGCGTAAGCTAATTGAAGTGCAGTACAACATAATCCATGTCCAATAGCAACTTGTGCAAGCATTAAATTATTCCATTCTTCAAGTGGATGAACAATACCATTTGCTTCTCCAGGAAATTGTATACCCGTTTTTACACCAAATCCATATTTTCTGGCATATTTGAAAACGTAATCTTTCCCGATTTTTTGAGCTACCTTTATTGTTCCTACATTACTGCTTTTTTTGATTATTTCTGAAAAAGTGAGGGTATTGTATTTTTCATGATCACGTATAATATTTTTTCCAATTTTAATAAATCCCTTTTCGCAATGTATACTATCTTCAGGATGTACGTGATTTTCTTCAAGCGCAGCTGTTGCAGTTACTATTTTGAAGGTTGAACCGGGTTCGAAGATATCAGCTGTTACTCTATTTTTCTGTGAGGAAACGGGATAATTGAACGGTTTGTTTGGATTAAAAAGAGGGGTAGATGCCATTGCAAGTATTTTGCCGCTTTTCGGGTCTATGATGATTCCCATTGCTTTGTCTGCATTATGCTCACAAAATGCTGAACTCAGCTCTTCATGCAGAATTGTTTGATATTCATGGTCGATTGTGAGTATCACATCATTTCCATCAATTGTTTCCTTGAATGGAAGGTCTGGTCGGTTGTTCAATCTTCCCAATCCGTCTTTCTGTATTATTCTCCAACCCGGCTCTCCTGAAAGGTAAGGATCAAATTCAAGTTCAAGACCGCTTATTCCACGATTATCTACATCTGTAAAGCCTATTAACTGTCCTCCTATTTCTCCGAAAGGATACTGGCGGTGTATATTCCTTTCTATTATTAATCCAGGGTAGTTCTTGTTTTCATCTAACAAAGTGTGTATTTGGTCTTGTGGGATATTTCGTTCTAACCAAACAAAGGTTCTATCTGATTGAAGTGTGTTTAAATATTTTTTATCATTATTACCAAGCCATGAACTAATCTCTTTTGCTAATGATAATTTGTCTGTGACAAGGTTTGGATGAGCAGAAAATGATATTTGCACTACATCAATAGTTAGTGGCTTTTTATTTCTATCGAAGATTATTCCACGCAATGGTGCAATCACTTTTCTGTAATCTACCTGTCTTTTGCATTTTGCCTTGTATTTTTGCCCATTGACAATCTGGATGGAAAATAATCTCGCTACAATAAGAACCCATATAAGTGAAAGAAGTACTGTTAAACCAAATACTCTGTGCCTGATTGATTTTGTAGCGTTTGCCATTCAGTTAATTTTTATAGAATTTGGGTCAACGATTACTACAAGTGTTTCAGGAGCGGGAATTACCATATCTAACTGAACTGAAGCAATTTTTATAATTCTGTCTGATCGAGAAAGTTTATCCAGTTCTACTGATGCAATTCTATTTTGAGTTGAAAGATTAGCTTCCTTACGTTTCAATTCCTCAATTTTTTTAAACATCATGTTTGAATGATTAAAAATCCAAATATAGAAAACCATTAGCCCAATTAGCGAAAGGAAAAGGATAAGTAAAATAGTAGTGTGTTTTCTTTTTTTTGAGATTCGTCTACTTTTTTCCCTCTTCATTTGTTCCCTGTGATTTTTTTTGAAGCTCTGAGTTTTGCTCCGCGAGCTCTTGAATTGTTACTAATTTCTTCTATAGTTGGTGTGATTGGTCCTTTTGTTAAAATATCAAACGTTGCCTTATGATTGCATTGACAGATCGGGAAATCTGGAGGACAAATGCAATCAGTAGACTCGAGTTTCATAAATTGTTTTACAATTCTGTCCTCAATAGAGTGATAGGAAATAACGACTAAACGTCCGTTTTTGTCTAAGATGTTGAGAGATTGAGAAAGGGCTTTTTTTAATGACTCAATCTCCTTGTTGACATAAATACGAATTGCTTGAAATATTCTACTTATAATTTTTATTGGGAATGGAGAGGGAATTGAATTAGTAATAATATTTGCTAATTGTCGGGTTGTTTTTATTTGCTGACTTTTTCTTTCTCTATCAATGGCTTTTGTTATTAGATTCGAATGTTTTTCTTCGCCATACTCTTTAAAAACTCGATTAAGTGTTGATACAGGCGCAGAGTTAATGAACGCTTCTGCATTTTCGGTTGTTTCTGGGGAAAATCGCATATCCAGAGGTCCATCATGATTATATGAGAACCCACGATTTGGATTATCCAGTGCAAAAGATGATAGACCTAAATCCATAAATATTCCATTGACCCGTGTATATCCGATTCTAAAACAGGTGCGCTGTAGATCTGCGAAATTGGAATTAACGAATATGGATTTTTGTTGTATTTGAATATTTTGTTTACAATAGTCAATTGCAGAAGGATCCGCATCCAGACCAATAAGAACTGCATTCGGTTTTAAACTATTAGCAAGTGCCTTAAAGTGTCCACCTGTCCCAAGAGTACAATCTAAATACACTCCTTGTTTAGTATTGATCAGGTATTTGAGAGTTTTTTCAAGAAGTACAGGTTTGTGTATTGAAGTCATGAAATTAAATTCCTGTCCAATTACAATATCTCACCGAGATTTTCAAAATAATCATCATCAAGATTAATTCGCGATTCTTCATGATTATCAAGTGTTTCAGGATCCCAAATTTCCATGCAATTTAATGTACCAATAATAACCACGGCCTTTTTGATATTTGCGTAGCCAAGCGATTGTTGTGGTATGAGAATTCTGCCCTGTTTATCGCATTTTAACCTTATTGAGGCACGACAGAAAGCTCTTACGAAAGCTCTGTTTTTCTTTTTGAATTGGGAAAGTTTCAAGAGTTTTTCTGCTAAAAGATCCCATTCTACATAGGGATAAGCAACAAGACATGAATCAGAGCCTTTTGTAACCACAAAAATATAGTTGGAGTCACCGGTAAGCCAACGGCGAAATTTGGCTGGAATGCTGAGTCTGCCTTTTTCATCAAGAATGTGTTTTGATTCGCCAGAGAAGGAGTTGATCATACATTTCCCGTCAAATTTATGGGATTTCATGGGATTTACTCCCACAACTACCCACTATAATAGGGTTTTCAAGACACTTTGTCAAGAATTTTTTCGGGAAAATTTATTTTTTTATGAAGTTTTTATTATTTTAGAACTAACGTCTTAAAAGACTTTGACGCCTGATAATACCATCTTCGGTTATTACGATTCTTGTAGGAATGCCATTTGCTCCAAGTGGTCCTAGGTCTTTACCATTTAAAGCAAGCGAAACTACTGAAGGTCTGCCAAGCCTTATATCATACTGTTTTGACGCTTTCCATTCTCTTTTAGCATTGGGGGGAAAAGTGGTTTCAGAAGTATCTTTGCTGTCAATTATTAATTTGAACCAGCAGGCGTCTTGAGTCTTCATAACCAAGGATAGATTTTTACTTGGTACAGGGACACCTATCTGAGTGTTTGGCTTCTTATTGGCATCAATAGTAGTAGAACTGGAATCACTCTCTTGAAAAGTAATTTCTGATGATCCTACAGGAACTGAAGAAATATTTTTATTTTCCTCATCTATTAAAACCTGTTTGAGTATCATAATTAGAAAAACGACTACAAGGATAGCTACAGTTGGAGTAGCGATATTTATCTTCTTTTTTGGAATTATGTTATTACTGTTTTTCTTTGTATAATTGATATATTCTTTTGGTAAAAAAGGAATTTGTTGTGTTGTACTCTCTTTTTCCATGTACTCATCAAAAGATTTCATAATTTCTTTGGGATCCATTTCAACTTCAATAGCGTAGGCTTTCAAAAATAGTCTTGTATATGTATGTGGAAGATCTGAAAAATCTCCTGATTCAAAAGCACGAAGAAAATTCTTATTTATTTTTGTTTTATTGGAAATCTGCTCAATGGATATTCCCAGTGATTCCCGTTTCTTTTTTAATTCTTCATAAAACATGTTTATAGCTCTTTTTTATTATTTACTTACAGGTAAAATATATAAATAAGTAAGATTAATTTCAATATAAAGTTTTAGATGCATGTGTGTAATTCTTTAAGAATATGACTATAAAATGCGGGTAGTGGAAATCCTACTACATTATAAAAACAACCTTTGATTTCTTTCACGAAGACTGCGCTGAAATCCTGTATTGCATAAGAACCTGCTTTATCATACGGGTTAAAATTGGCTACATAGTATTCTATCATTTCATCTAAGAGCTTCATAAATGTAACATCTGTTCTTACGTAGTTTTTTAAGTAACGCTTATTTGAAGAATTTATAATACAATAGCCAGTGTAAACACTATGTGTTACTCCACTCAAGGTATGAAGCATTTTTATAGCATCACTTTTATCCTTTGGTTTTCCCAGGATAGTATTTCCTTTAACAACAATTGTATCTGCGCCAATTATCCATGAATTTTTATAAAAATGTGCTACTATTTTTGCCTTTTTATATGCATGATCAATTACTAGCTGAGTTGGTGTGGTGTTTTTAGTATTTTTTTCATGGAGGTCTGATGAGTGAATCTTAAAATCGATGTTAATAAGTTTTAAAATTTTAGATCTGCGTGGAGATTTTGAAGCCAGTATTATTGGTTTACCATACCAGTCGAAATATTTCTTCATTTGTAATACCTTTGCCATAAATTATTATGCTACTAAGATTTTTTTTGTTTTAGTTAATGATTTTACTTTTCCTTATAACAATTTTCAATTTTTTTTATTAATTGGCAGTTTCTCAATTCTCAATAATCAATGGTCAATTATCAGTTTGCAATTTACAATTTGAAATTTATCATTATCTATCCTGACTTGACCATTTTTCCAATAAAGGTAACTGTATGATTTGAGTCAATAGATTTTGCTTTTATCCTATATAGATATATTCCTCGAGAGATATCATCACCGAAATCATCTTTTCCATCCCAATGGATGAAATTAAAACCCAGGTCCAATGGTTCTGACTGTTCGATCTCTCGAATTAATAATCCACGAATAGTAAAAATTGATATTTTGACTTTTCCCGGTTGAGTTAGAAAAAATGTGATATCTGTTTCATCAGTGAATGGATTGGGATAATTAACTACCTTTTCCAATTCAAGTTTTGTTGAGCTAGTTAGTATAAATGTAGAATTTACAGATGATGAGTTATTGGCATTATCCCAGGCTTTTACATAAATGGAATGTTCACCTGGATCTATATCAGGTAAAGGTATAACTACAACTCCAGATGTGTCGCTATTTGTATCATAATAAAATTCTTCAGTTAGTTGCATAGTCTGAGATTCATCGGAGTCAAATTGAAGGATAATATTGTGTCCCAATTGATCTGTTATGTTAATACCATGTGAATCCTGGATTTTTATCTCTAATGTAGCGTCAGGGGTGATGATATCTCCATCTTGGAAGTTGATGTTCTGAAAACCGATAATAATTTCAGGACCTACTGTATCTAAAATAGATTCTGATCCAGCAAATATTAGAGAATCATAGAATCCACTGACTTCGACTCCACTTTCTTCATTCCATGCGTACAGATTTATCATTCCATATCTACTCTCATAGTTCAAGTCTTTTGGCACGAAGAATTTCGTAGAAAAATTTTCGTTATCAATTTGGATAGATCCTTTAAATAAAATATCCCCCGGTAAAATGTATGACTGTGAATGGGATTTTTTATTTTTATCAATGTAATTTCTTGTTACATAACGGTCGCTGTCATAGACTTTTATAATTCCTTCACCTGTTGCAATTTCTGTTTGTCCTCTAATTGAAACCCTTGAGAGAGATTTCAATGAATCTGTAGATAAATTGTTGAACTCTGCTTTTTGATAAGGTAAAGCAAGATATAGAGTGGGGTCTCCAAAGAGAACATATTTTTCGTTATTTGAACTGTTGCCAGTGAGTGTGAACTGAATAAGTGTTCCTATTCTAATTCGGTTTATTCGGTCTTTAGAAAACCACTTTTGAAATATGGATTTTATAAATGCTGCATTTGGACCTGCGGTTGTTGCTCGTGTAGCAGAAAAAGCTGCAATTCCACCATCTTCAGGTTCAATGACTATAGCCTCAGGCATACACGGACCACTTATATTATCGAATTGCCCCCAGCTGCATGTTCCAGCTATCCAGAACGGGAGTTTCATTCCTGTATTAATTTTTCCTAAATCTCGGTCCATCTTAAGCACATGTTCTTGCGCCCATACAGTTGAACTGCCATGGCCTAAGTAATTAACAATTGTCGTACCGCGTTCTAACTGTTTTAAGATTGCTTCTGTTGCAGCAGGCTTTCTAACCCCATAAGTTGACGCATCTTGCACTTCAGGATATTCAAGAAGATATAATTTATTCAATGTAAAGAACTTTGGAATGTTACTAGCGATTGAAAGTTCGCTGTCATTGATATGCTCGGGTTCATTATTATTTGGGCGGACAGGGTCATCAGCGACTAATGTAATTCTATTTCGCCACGATCCATAAATTGGTTCCGTAACATATTTACGTATTTTTTCAGCTGCATTTTGAGATTCTTCAGCTGTCCGAACTGTTATTCTGCCAATTGCCATATCCATTAGTTTATCTGAACCTCTGATGTACACAAATCTTGCATCGGTGGCATAAGAGCTAAAACCCCCACCACTCTCAGATTCCGGTGAAACTTGATAAGTTAAAATGTAGTTTCCCTCATCAGAATCGATTCCCCGATAGTCATAAGTTCCATCACCAAAAAGAAGAACATACTGGGGAGCTTCATTCCAGTTTTCAAACGCATATTTTAGAAAAAATCTTATGGCATGAGGATCTGGTATATCAGCATTAAATTCACGCAGTATCTGATCTTGTAAAACAACGACGCTTGGTAACCTGTCTTTTTCAGGAACATCGGTGGAATGTAGCTTGGCAATATTTTCCGCTGCTTCCTTGAATTCTTCATTGGTTATGATAACATATTTAGCATCTTGCTCAGTTGTTCTAAGGCTATTCCACGAAGGAGAATTTATCAATTGTATATTAACTGGCGATTTATACTTGTTTGGTGATGTTATATAATAGTGGCTTCTTGATGTTACGTTATTGTTAGCAAGAAACTTCAAACCGTCACTGCCGAAACTTTCAGTACTCTGAATATTTACATTACTCCAATCGGTTATATCAAAGACGATAGGGTTATTATATTCTATATCGCTAAGTCGGTATTCCATCATCCCTGAACTATTAGGCCCCCAGAAATCCATTGATTTATTTGCAGGTTTTAATTCTTTTTGATAATTACATTCAATGTAATCCAGATAAGCCTGAGCTGATGATAGGGAAGATGTATAATCTATTCTGAATATATTAAGTCCTGACGTGAGAGTTTGAGAAAATGTTTCTAATTTGCTGTTGTAATTATTTGATGACCAGTTATGTGTTGAGTTTTTTAAATAAAGTTTGAAATAATGTTTTATGGTTTCTGTACGTGAGATTGTAGCACCTTTAGTTCTTATTTTAATACTTGCAGGATATTCAGATTTGTAAGTGGGCAATTGAAAAAGAATTGAAACAGTACTCCCGGATTTTGAAAATTTTTCTCCGTACCAACGCTTTCCAGAATGAAGAAAATTATCCGCCTCGATTTCGTGTCGGTCAACATTTTCGTAATCAGTTATTATAGAATCAGGAGTAGAAGAGATATTTGGAAGCATATTCGTTGATTTTGGTATTTTGCTGGTATAATTTGATATTAAAAGCCAATAATAATTTTCAAAGGAGTAGCAATTTCGATTGAATTTTAAACTTCCGTTTGAATCAGCATCAACACCGGAAGTTGACCCTCCCCAGAAGATTATAGAATCACCGCTACTGAAATATCCATTTTCACTTCCAATTATTTTTCTGGAGTTTTCAACGAGATTGTCTGGAACTTCTATCCCAATCTGAGATGATAATTCTCTCCCACAGGTTGAATTCGAGTAAAGATAAATTCTATTAATATCTATATTGTTTTCACTAATTCCTAAAGATTGTAATACATCGTATGTCAGAGCATAAATACCATCTTCTTTCACAGTTATTTTAATCCATTGTCCCGAGGGATATTTTATAGGTTTTTCAAGGTGCTTTATTCGTGGATGTACCCACCTAATTGCCGATTTACCGTTCAAAAAAGACATCTTATAAAATGCCTCTTGCTTTTCTTTTAATTTGTTGGATTTTTGCCCGGGAAATTCTTTAATGAATTGAATGTGAATGTCGGCTGATTTTAATAGTATAATTTCATTTGGTTTTTCACCTGCTTTAATGGAATATAATTCAAGAATTCCCGCTGAAATATCTCCTAGAAAACCGGTATTGGTGAACTGAATGATTTTTTTTTCTTTTAGAATAAGGTAATCTTTATCTGTTAGGGATTTTTCCAGGGTGATTTTTTCAATAACCAAATTGGATATTTTAACATTAGGTTTATTGGGAGTTGGCAGCGCTATTGTCCACTGCCAATATGGGATAATTAGATTATCGGAAATTTTAGCAAAGCGAGCATCATTGATGTAAAAGACACTCTCGGAATTGGGATAATTTTCAGAGGATTTCCACTTTAATGATGATTCGTTCTTAATACGGAAGTATATTTCTTCATTTGTTTCTTCTATCAGATCATACTCAATTCCAAATATAGATGAGTAACCAAACAGAAGGAAAGTTAAGAGTAAAAATTTGTATCTATTTAATGAAAATTTCTTGTATTTCATAGATTCAAGTTGCCGTGTTCTCCATTTACTATTCAAAATTCAAATAGAAAATAAGTTCCATTGGATATAGGTTATTTTGATAATATATGAAAAACCTTGCGAAGGTTTCAAATTAGTAGAACCTTTCTAAGGTTTATAGCCTTCGAAAGGATTATTCAACACCTAATGTTTTTCTATTAAATACCTGTGCTGAAAAAATCTTTATTTCGGTATCTTTATCTTTCCACGCATCTTTAGGCAATCCGGCTTTATTACATGTATGCTCCAGAAATGTTTCTCTATCCCATCCATATTCTGTTGCTACCTGGGGAAGAAGCAACCCTTGATAAAATCCTCTTTTTATAATTATGCCATGTTTTCCAACTTCTATAACCTTTGGGTCTGTAATTACTTTTGGGACTGTTAAAACAGAAACTTCGACGGTTATATCATCTAACTCACTTTCAGAAACTGGCGGGAAGCGGGGGTCTTTTAACGCTGCTGATGTAGCAACTTCTATAACTGTTTCATATAGTGGGTAAACAGGTAAAATGTATCCAATGCACCCTCGAAGTTGATCATGTTTTTCAAGAGTGACAAACGCTCCACGCTTTTCTTTAAATTTATCAAGGATATTTTTTGGTTTTGGTGGAGGTTGATTAATAACCACAGCTCTTACTGTCTGTTCAGCAAGTTCAATAAGGTAAAGCTGTTCGCCTTTATTTAGTTCGCCTTCAAAAAGTGGTTTAGATTTCATCTCTTTTTCCTCTGATTTAATATTTTTTTCATTATAGAGAACAGCAGATAGATAGCCTACAACGCGGGATTTATCTCCATAAGCGATATCACCACTATTGGCGTATTTGAGAACCTTTATGGAATTTGCACCAGCCTTTTTTGCAGCTATCATCATTGCTGTGATCGGTGCTCCACCGCATGCTTCAAAATCCTTTGATGCTAAGCCATTATAGAAGGATTTGGGATTTAACAATTTTAGGCGTGAAATTAATCCGTTATCGATTTTTTTACACTCTGAATAGGAGTGAAAATGAGATAGATCGCTTGATGCAATTAATATAACATTTTTCTTCGATGCGATTTCACCTAATCGCTCTCCTAATGCCTGAATTACATTCCAGTCCATTGTTCCTATAACTATCGGTACTATGGGAATATTTCCAAGCACAGTTTGCAGAAAAGGCAATTCCACTTCGAGGCTATGCTCACCTCTTTCGAAGGGTTTAAATCTATGTCCCCTGGATGATAGCCTGACAAATTTATCCTCGGTTTCACAAAGTGATACAATCTTCTTGTCAATATGTATTTTCCCCAAAGGTGTGCTATAAGAATTTCCTGAATAAACTGATGCAAAAGGGAAATATTCTATATGAGAAGGTCCAAGAATTATAGCGGCATCATAATCGGCATTTTTAAGTTCCTTGAATGCATAAGCAGCCACTTGTCCACTGTAAACATACCCTGCATGTGGAACAATAATTCCAATCGGTTTTACGTTGAGAGATTTTTCTCCAGCTGAATCTAAATATTGGTTGCATACTGAAGAGAGTTGTTTAGGGTCTTCGGGATAAAACATTCCTGCCACGGCAGGAGGTCTGTCTTGCGCTTTTGAACAACTGTTAAAGGTTAAACAGAACAAAATAATTAATTGTAATAATATTTTAATTGTTTTCACTTTAACTCCATACACCAGGAATTGATATTTGGCAAAAACGGCATTTGCTATTTAAAATGTTATTTGAACGAATAAAATATCCGGTTCTTTCTATGAGGATTTTCCCACAGCTTGGACAGATTGTATTTTCAGCAGGATGACCTGGTACATTTCCTACATAGGCGAAATTAATTCCTGCATCACCGGCAATATTATACGCCATTTCAAGAGTTTTAACAGGTGTAGGGGGTAGGTTTTTCATAAGGTATTGCGGGTGGAAGCGAGTAAAATGCACAGGTACATCAGGACCAAGATTCTGTTTGATCCATTTACACATCTCTTTAATTTGGTTTTTATCATCATTATGAGTAGGGATAACAAGATTGACTATTTCCAGCCATTTACCTTGTTCTTTAATAAAAACCATTGTATCAAGTACCGGCTTCATTGTCCCAGTAACTATTTCTCGGTAGAATTTTTCTGAAAAAGCTTTAAAGTCAATCTTTATTGCGTCTAATACATTACAGAGATCAGACATCGGCTCTCGTTTAATGTATCCATTTGATATCATGATATTGCGGATTCCTTTTTCCTTCCCCACCGAGGCAGTATCATAAATGTATTCTGTAAAAATTGTTGGCTCGTTGTAAGTATAGGCTATAGTAGGTGATTTGTGAAATTTTGTTATATTGACCAATTCTTCGGGATTGACATAACTGAAAGAGATTTCTTCAGGTCTAACCTGAGCAATATTCCAGTTCTGACAGAATTTACACTCAACATTGCATCCGGCAGTAGCGACAGATACTGCGGTAGTTCCGGGTAAAAAATGGAATAGGGGTTTTTTTTCAATAGGGTCTTGATGGATTGTGCATAAGCGACCATAAACAAGAGTTTTGTAAATACCATTCTGGTTTTCGCGAACTTCACAATATCCACGTTTATTGCTACTAACGACACACTGTTTAGGACAAAGAAGACATTGAACCTTTTTGTTATCAAGTTTTTTGTAATAGTGAGCTTCCCGTATATAGGGTTCTTTTGGTTCTGGTAAATTTGCCAGAGTTTTTTTTAAAATAGCTGGAGTAGCGGTAAGTCCTGCAAAGCAGGTTCCTAACTGGAATATGAATTTTCTTCTGGAATTTTCCATTAGTGAGGTGACAATTTTTTATCTAACCATTTAGCGGCTTTTTTTAAATATAAATTTTTTCCTAACAGATTACGTTGAGCAATAATTTTTTCGGAACAGTTGTCCCTATAGAAAGAAACAAAACCCGGACTGTCGCTTCCTTCTTCACCAATCGGAATCTGAGAAAATGACCGATATCTTTGGTAAAGTCCTCTTGCACCTGCTTTATCCTCTGTGAAATACATCTCTATTTTAATGATTTTAAAGTCTGGAGAGGTCAATACTTGATTAATTATTCGTGTTAAACCGTAGCCATTGTACATGTTGAAATTATCTTTAAGTACACTTTTAAACTCTTCTTCAGATTTATAAACTTCCCAATTAGTTAAAGTCCAGCCTTTAAATTCTTCTGGCTTTATTAGGTACTTTTTTACACCTGAGCAAGATGTAAGAATGAGTAAAATGGCAAGTAAATAGATTTTAATTTTCATAGTAAATTTTTCCTCTCCTTTTACTGATGGTAATTTAGTAAATGAGCATTTTTTATTTTTTGTATGTCCTCTATGCAAATCCTTTTACATTTTTCTACTATTGACAAAGTAATAGTTATTAGAATCTAATTCAAGTAATTATATAAAAAAATTTTACTTTAACTTATTCTTGTTTTCTCCGTAAGCCAGGATTAATTTACCATCCAGCTAGACATTATTATGTTGTTGACTTGTTTTCACAGTGGGCTTTTACTTTATTTTGGCACTGATTTGATTTTTTTAAAAAGGGAAGATCAATTTTAATTTTTTACTATTTCAATGATAGGCTTTTCCTTAGATTTGATTAAAAATTGTCATTAAGATCTGAATTAGAAAATTATAAGGAATGTGCTGACAGGTGCATTAAAGAGAAATGATCCATCATATTAATTTTTTATTTTTAATAACCTTGCTAGTACCTGTCCTTCTGTTAGGAAGTGACAGTTGGAAAATTTATGATGATTCACAGGTTGCTATTGTTGAGATTACCGTTGATCCATCTTCACTGGATTGGATGTATCAAAATGTGGAAAGTGATTCTCTCCATCTTGCTACCGTCCATTTCACAAATGCCTGGATTGATGACACGGTTGATTCTGTCGGTTTAAGGCTTCGTGGTAATACATCCCGGGATTCGCAGAAGAAGTCTTTTAAATTATCGTTCAATACTTTTATTCCGAGACGTCAGTTTTATGATGTTGAAAAGTTGAATTTGAACGGTGAACATAATGATCCTTCTATTATACGAAGCAAGTTGTGTTGGGATTTATTTCAGGAAATTGGAATGACCGCCAGCCGGGCAGCTCATGCTGCTGTTTATATTAACAATGAATATTATGGACTATACATTTTAGTTGAACACATTGATGATGAATTCCTTCAAGATAACTATTCAGATGATTCAGGAAATCTCTGGAAATGCCTCTGGCCAGCTGATCTTACATATAGAGGTCCCGATCCTGAGGATTACCATCCTTACTATGATGATTATCGACCCTACGATTTGAAAACGAATGTGGACGAATATGACTACAGCCATCTGGTCAGATTGATTGACATTATAAACAACACGCCTGATGACCTGTTCGCTGACTCTCTGGAACAGATTCTGATGGTTCCTGAAGTGCTGAAATATTTCGCTATAAATGTACTGGTAGGAGGCTGGGATGATTACTGGTTTCTGATGAATAATTACTATCTCTATTATGAACCAGCTGTAGATAAATTTCATTGGATTCCTTATGACTATGATAATACTTTTGGAGTGGATTGGTTCGGTGTTGACTGGACTTCAGTTGATCCCTATATCTTTGCAAACATTGAGGAAACCCAGGGCGGAGAGCCAGGACCCCGTCCTTTGGCAGAGAGAATAATGGCTAATGCACAGTACAGAAATCTTTATAGCCACTTTTTAGAGTTTTACCGGGATAATGTCTATGATCTATCACTATGGGAATCACGTTTTGATAGCTTGAAGGACTTAATTACACTCTGGGCTGAAGATGATTTATTCCGTACCCTTGATTACGGCTTTACCATGGACGATTTTAATGATTCATATTATGCCGATGGTTATTTTAATCAGCATGTAAAGAGAGGTATTAAAGAGTTTGTGAATATCCGCAACAGTTCTCTTGTTACTCAGATAAAATGGTTAGCTGTTAAGCCAATAGTGTACACTATTGATTGGTGGCCAAAAATCCCCTATCCGGAAGATAGCATATACATTACTGCTTCAGCTTTTAGCTGTATAGGACTAAGCGATGTTTCTATTCAGTTTCATCCGGGCGATCTTTGTGTTATTGAAACCTATCCTATGACATTTCTGCCAGTATCACAAACGAAATTAGTAGAGGAAGCTGACCGTTGGATCGGAGCCATTCCTCCACTGGGTATGAACGGTTTTGGTCATTTTCAAATATTGGCAACAGATATTAACGGACAAGCACAGATTTATCCAAGAAATACCTCTATTTTCATCAAGACTCCAGAAATTGATACCAATAAGGTTATTATTAATGAATTTCTTGCAAAAAATGATACAACCAACACTGATAATGCAGGTGAATATGATGACTGGATTGAGCTCTATAACCCCACTTCTTCAGATGTTTATTTGAGTGGAATGTATCTGACTGATGATCCTGATTTCCTTGTAAAATGGCAGTTTCCATTTGGCGGCGTTGTAATTGGTTCTCATGAATTTCTATTGATTTGGTGTGATAATGATTTGAGTCAATCTGGATTACATGCTAATTTTAAGTTAGATGTCGATGGGGAATTTATCGCTCTGGTAGCAGATAATGGAGTATCTATTGTTGATTCAGTAACCTATGGAGTACAGTCAGCAGATGTTTCTTATGGAAGAAGTCCTGATGGGGCTGATCTCTGGGAATATTTTACAACCCCAACTCCACTTGCACCTAATTCAACAGCAAGTAGTCCGGAAGAATATATTTTGCCGCAAAAATATGAGCTACTTCAAAACTATCCAAATCCGTTCAATCCAATAACTGTCATTAGATATAGCCTTCCAGAGCACAGCAATATCAATATTATAGTTTATGATGTACTTGGAAAGCAGATAAGGAGTTTGATAAACCGGCCACAAGAAGCTGGATACAGGTCAGTTGTCTGGGATGCTACTGATGACTTTGGTAAACCTGTGAGTGCTGGAGTCTATTTATACCGGATAACAGCAGGTGATTATTCAGAAATTCGTAAGATGGTTTTGATAAAATAACCCTTAAGTTCACCAAAGAAAGCCACAAAATTCACACGCCTGCCAAAGAGAAGCAGCAGGCAGGCAAAACATATAAAAATTATTTTTATAATTTCAATATCCGGTGGTGAATGTCTTCGATGAAATCAATATGTGTTTTTTAAGGAGTTGTAAAAAAACCTTTTTTAAGTGGATTTATCCTTAATTGAAGAAATATTGATTTTATAAGGAAATCATGAAAGAGAATCTACCTGTAGATTTTCTGGTTAGCTGCAGAATTTTTTAAGGAAAAAGAAAAGACCATGCCTAACAAGAAGGATATATGAAATAGATGATTATAAAGTATACCAACTCTCAATGGAACTTGGAAACAATATGGAGAATTGTTGAAAAATAGTATCATTTTCCACATAAATTCCACCGGAAAAAAATAATGACTACCATCAACGACAACTAATGACACAATAATTTGTAATTAATGCGGTATTAAAAAGCTGTAATTAACAAACAGGATTTTTTCTATGTGTTCTCTATGGTGAATAATCTTTCTTATCTATTCGGAGTAAAAGCGAATCATTTTAACTATTGCTTCACTACAAACGGGACAGAAACCTGTTAAGCTTTTGGAAAACATTCTACAATCAAGATAGGGACGGTACAATTCCTCAGAAGCATAACCACCTCCCTTAAAAGCACCAACTTTACCCCAGTATTCCTGTTTACATAAGAATGCTTCTTTATCTTTCGACTGTGATCTTGGAATTTTATCGTATTTTTCCTTATTCCAGATAGTAGGGATGGGCGTTTCTGTATCTATAAGTTTTTTCCATTTAAGATTTTCTAGATCAAGTAGAGCAGTTATATTTGGTTCCCATGGTTCAAATCCTTGAGTGTAGAATTCATTATAAGTAACAGATGAGGAGTAGTACTCGTCTGCCAGTCCGGCAAAGGCATGACCGAACTCGTGGACGAAAACATAGTCGGGCCACCATGATTGTTCTTTTTTATCAGTGTGACTATAACAGCAAGAACAGAAATTGAAAATGCCTCCGCCACCATATTTTGATGAATTGAATATGAAATATATTTGGTCGTAAGGTGCATTAGCGGCAATATCCCTCATGGTCTTATTATCCGGACTTTGAACATAACGATCA